>JALVKZ010000200.1 GCA_027033675.1 Pyrodictiaceae archaeon
GGACTCATTGATTCTCGCCATAGATGTTGTTGATACAGGCGAAGGCGCCCATATAGTTGTGAGTGGCGGTGGCGCGGGAGGCGCGGCGAAGATAGTCGATAGCATAGTGAGGCATGTGGCCGAGAAACTGGCAGAGAAAATAACGAACTCCTCGCCAGTGGTCGAGCTGACACCTGATGATAATAAGCTGGCTGCATTAACAGCTATACTGCCGAGCACGGCTACGCTAGCATATTATGACAGCTTTACCCCGGTTAGGAACACTGTGCTAGAGGCTGCTCAGCGCGTACTAGCCCTACTAGGCCCTGACGACTACTTCGTAGAGGTAACCGATTACCGTGGCTCCTACTTATTACGCCTAGTGATCAGAGGGAATAGGATAACCGGGATATACGCCGAGGTTGGTGAGGAGAAGGCCGAGGGACAGAGAGCAATAACGCTCGCAGCAAGGCCTCCTGAGCACCGTGTAAGGATCAAAGCTTGGAGCCTTACTGGCTCCGCTGAGATGTACTTGTTCGAGGCCGAGCCCATCTATGTGGAGGAGAACCACCGCGTTTACTGGGTTGGTGGCGTAGCAAAACCCGACTATGGAGGCCTCATGCCTAACACCTACATAGTTGTCTCTGGCTACGAGGCTCTTGTCGTAGACCCAAGCGGTGGGCCTAGGTTCATACGTGCCCTCCGAAACATCGTCCAAGACCTAGATAATATACGTCACATAGTGGTCACAGCAGCCGAGGCAGACGTAGCTGTAACGCTTAGCGAGCTAGTCGAGAAGGCTAGCCACGCCACACTCCACGCTTCCTCTTACTGGGGCTCTCTGCTCGCACCACTACTCCCTAACCCCGGACAAGTTAACCTGCTCCCAGCCCGGCCTGGATCCATAAGGCTCGGCGGGGGAGAGCTCAGCATTATACCCTCGAGAGTGAGAGGGGTAGCTACTCTGAGCCTCTATGACCCGCGCTCACGCATACTCTTTGCGGGCGAGTCCCTTGGCGCGGTCTCCCCGCCTGGTCTCTGGAGCATCTATGCCGAGGAGCTAGATGATTACATAGAGATGGTTAAGAGCTACCTCGAGTTTAGCGCCGACAAGAATGCTCTAAGAGAATGGCTTGAGAATGTCGCAAGCCTCGATATATCAACCATTGCTCCAAGACACGGCCCGCTCCTAAGAGGGAAGGATAAGGTATCAAAGCTCCTTCAATTACTCTCTAGGTGGTGATGTGCTGTGGCCCGAGATACCAGTGTTCTTGATCTAAGGGGTATGGGTGGCTTCATACCCTACTGGAGCGTAGAGGACCTTGTGAAAAAGACGGGCGAAGCCATAATCAATGTTGACGAGGCCGTGGAGAAGCTCATAGAGATATGGGCTCGTAGAAGAGGCTACAGCGTTGAGAGAATTGGCAAGGCTTTACTACGCATAAGAGCTGGTGGTACTGTTGAGATTCCTAAGCCTAGAGAGGAGATACTCAGTGTATCCGAGGACAAGTGGGATGCTGAGCTTGCTCAGAAACTCTCAGATATATCCCGTATCGTTGAAGTAGTTCTCAAGGCCCCAATACTTTACCGCGGTAGAGCCGATAGAGCCGAGCTATCAAAGATAGTTAAGAGACCTGGTGCACTACTCCTCCGATTCCATATAGGGGCTAGCGACTACTTCTTCGTCTCAAAGGAGGCAATGGTAGTAGCGGCCGCGAAGCTTGGTGCACCGTTGAGCCCTGCCCAGGCCAGAAGCGTTCTCGAGACAGCGCTTAAGGATAGGAATGTCTCGGTAACAGTATACGATATAGGCTCTATAACCATATAGTTGTCTACGAGGGTTATAAACTTCTTTAGCTTATCACCGAAGATCTACGTAGGCTCTTCTCGTAGAGTACTTCTATCATTACTCGTAATTAGGGTGCGTGATAAACCAGTGCTATTGAGGCATCATCCTCTAGCTTACCAACCTTAGTTCTGACCTGCTTAAGTACCTCGGCTGCGGGATTAGTGCCCTCAGCTGCCATTCTCTCTAACTGGCCTGCTAGGCTGTTTAGCGCCTCTGCTAGTGCTGCGGGGTCTACGCCGTCGGTAGCTACAGCGTATATTCTTTGGGGCTCGCTATCAGCTAGTAGGAGAACTGGGTGGCCCCGAGCACCTTCGCCTAGCGCGATGTACCTCATTACTTTTACTCCTTGGTAGAACTGTGGGAGTGCGCCCCATGCAACCCATAGTTCTTCTCGCCTAGCAGTAGCCCCGGTAGACATGACTATGCCGTCGCCTAAGAGGAGGAAGCCTATATTTGAGCCGCTGAAAAGAGCGGCTAGTAGCGTCGACGATGGTGATCCTTCTCCTCCCTGTCCGCTCGGCTCTATATACCCTATCTTCATTACGTCGTCTATACTTATCGGCCGCGTGCATGGCTCGCCGTTTTTGCTGCAATCAGAATAGTATCGCCTCTTTATCTCGGCTACGATTGCGGCATCATCGATAAACGTTTCGCGCGCTATAGAGTCTATATGGCTTAGGCAGTCACGCATAGTGGAGAAGGAGAGACCACGGGGTAACAACTTTCGGCAGACAAGCAGCATTGAGGAGACTGCAAGGAATGATGCGCCGCCACCACCAGTCGCTGAGACGCCATCAGCCACCATTGCGGCGCCATAGTCTCTGCCGGGGTTCACCCATACGCCTATATCGTCCTCTCCATGGATCGTGTTGTATGTAGCCACCCATGCCATCCAGGGCACACTTGACACCCCATTGTGCTCCGGTATCTTAGCTTAGCTTAGGGGGAAAGTCTGCCCAGAAACCTACGTGTTTTAAGCGCCACCTATAACCCTATACCCTCCTCCGGGGAATAAGTAGTGGCGAGAGTAAAGCGAGAAGTAGTACTTGATGTACACGCTGACTGTGACCAGGTATTGAGATCCCTGGCCGGGCGTGAGCCAGGCTTCTACTTCGAGAGCATGGGCAGGCTTACCGAGAAAGGGGAGAGAAAGGAGTCATACGTGCTTACCTTTGCTTCTCCAAGAAAGGGAAAGCTCAGAGTAGAGATAAGGATGAACCGCTCCGGCGATAGCCTCGTCTACGAGCTTCGAGGAGATGCTAAGGGTAGGCTAGTAGTCACTGCCCTTCCCCGTGGGCCTCGTTGCCGGGTCTACATAGAGGCTGAGGCTGAGGGTAAGCTCATAGACCATTACGGGGGAGAAGCTCTGAGCAGAGCAGTTAACCGGTTCGCTACAACCATTATCAGTATGTTCCCGGCTACTCTTCAGCCAAGGATACCTGGTGGAAGACTGGGGGACGTATTTGTTGAGCTATTGAAGCTGCTAAGCCTAGCCCATGCTGGGCCAGGCCAGGTTGAGGCTGCTAGTATCCGTAGCGTTGCACTAAACCTTGAAGAAAATAAGATAGTGGCCGTTGATGGTGTTGCAGACGAGGAGGCGGAAAAGCTGGCCAAGCTATTCATAGACGGCGTCAAGGCGTTAAA
>JALVKZ010000201.1 GCA_027033675.1 Pyrodictiaceae archaeon
CGGGTACTAGGCTTGCCAAGCGCAGAGGCTTGGCCAAGTCTCTTGGATTATCGCCTACGAGTAGTGGCTCATTGAGCCCTAGGGCTCCTGGCTCAGCTGGCTCTATGTATATCCAGTCAAGCTCCATGGGCTCAGCGACGAGCTCTGCCCCCAGGGCATCAGCTGCTTGTAGACCTCCAGCTGGGAGGCAGTCATCCCGGTAGAGGCTTGTCTTGTGCGTAGCTATGAGTGTTTTTCCCTCCTTTACTCTCTCGGATATTACTCTGAGCAGGGTGTCTCCTATGCATGCTGTGTCTGCGAATATGAGTACCTCGTAGTCCTTATGTTCTGTGCTGATATCGGGCTCGGCTATAAACTCAACTGGTAAGTGAGCGTGCTGGAACATGTAGTAGAAGCCACGTATCTCGTCAACGTATTTTTCGGGCGCCAGTCTACCATAGTGGTCGCGTACCTTGTTAGACACGAATATTGCTGCGTAGCGCAGCGGCTCGGCCCCAACGAGGTACTCCTCGAGTCTCTCGTGCTCACGGAACACTGTCTCAACGTCTCGTAGGAAGTCACGATGGGAGGCAAGCATGCTGGAGAATACGAGCACCCATGGCTCACCGCCAGCCATTATCGCTTCCCGGAGCCCCTGCCTTATCACTGGCCCGGGAGCAGGCATTGTTGGTTTCAGGCTATGGAACGCGTTCCTCGACGCGTACACCTTGACGCCCTTACCCGCCATTGCCCGGGTAAGCTTAACCATCTCAGCAATGAACCCGGGTGTCTCGAAGTCAGCCTCACTACACTCCGCGAAGACGCCGTCAAGGATGCCGCGGGCCATCTCTACGACTCTGTTAGTTCTACCAGCCCAGCCGCCTGGATGACTATTATACATAACATGTGCACGGGGGTTCCCCTTCTTCGCCTCCTCAGCTAGCTTGCGGAGGGCATCGACGACGACCCGGTACCTCCAATCCCAGAGCAATCGCCATACACTGTTATCCCAGTCCGGCTCCATGGGCATATCGTAGCCGTACTCCTCCCGGAACCTCGTGCGGCACCATTTACAATAGCAGGCCTTCTCGGGGTCGGGCTGGTACCGGAAGCTATCAAAGAAGACACCGTCAACCCCGAGGCTAAGGGCCTCCGCCACCTCTCGGCGAGCGTGGTCAAGAAAAGGGCTATTAGGGCACAGGAGGGGCCACTCGGGCTCCCAGCTAGTCCCTACCGGGGCGTGCTCAAGCAGCACTGGTTCCCCGTGGCGATTAACCTGTGCCCAGTCAGTGTGCTTCGTGTAGAGAACCTTGTTAGCTGTGTGAGCAACCATAGCTACTACTCTTATGCTCCTCTTATGAGCTTCTCTTACAAGTTCTCGGAGAAAATCTCCTCGTAGCCCGGGCCTAGTGGGGCCAACAGTGGCTCCTCTATAGTAGGTATAGCCCCACGCGTCACGGGCAAAGACTACAACCATGTTAGCGTGTATCTTCTCAGCTATCTCTGCAAGGTCTCGCCCCCCTATACGGGGGACAAAGAGCCCTAGGCGATCCTCGAAGTTGAACTGGAGTACACGGAGTGGCCTCTCCCACCACTTGCTGTCACGCGACAAGCCCATAGACACCTCTTGGCTTGTACAAACCGGGTACAGGGTGGTCTTGAGAGGCGAAAGAAACGGCTAGAAAATGGCTTCCCCGGACTCGTGGAAGACGTGGAGCCTCGATAAGTCAATGTATAGTGTCACTTCCTGGCCTACGCTGAAAGCGTGACCCCCGCTTAGTTTCACTACGAGTATTTTTCCGCCCACGTCTACGTGTAGTATGGTGTCAGAGCCGAGCATCTCTACGAAATCAATACGGCCCTTTAGCGGAAACGTGTTCTTCTCCCTCCTAGCGACATAGATGTGTTCAGGCCTAATACCGACAACGATTTTTGAGCCGAGAAGGCTCTCTAGGAGCTTGTCATTCTCCTTTGGTACTGGTATTTCTGCGAATCCCGTATCAAGTACTATGCTGTTATCCCTTTTCGCTACACGGGCATCTATGAAGTTCATCTGTGGGCTTCCAATAAACCCTGCTACAAAGATGTTAGCGGGCTTGTTGTAGACCTCCTCGGGGCTACCAATCTGCATTATCCTGCCCTTATTCATAACCGCTATCCGGTCACCCATGGTCATGGCTTCTACCTGGTCATGGGTAACATATATAGTGGTTACACCTATCTTTCTCTGAAGCTTCTTTAGTTCGCTCCTCATCCTTACACGCAACAAGGCATCCAGGTTGCTCAAAGGCTCATCCATGAGAAGTACGTCGGGCTCAACAACGATGGCCCTAGCAACAGCAACCCTTTGCCTCTGGCCCCCGCTTAGCTGGGCAGGGTACCTATCGAGAAGCTCCTCTATCTGCAACAGCTCTGCCGCCCACTTGACTCTCCTTCTTATCTCCTCTTCAGGGAACTTCTTTATTCTCAAAGGAAAAGCTATGTTGTCGAAAACCTTCATATGTGGCCATACAGCATAGCTCTGGAAAACCATTGAGACATTCCTCTGCCTCGGAGGAAGCAATGTGACGTCACGTTCGCCGAAGAAGATTCTACCTTCATCCGGCTTCTCTAGGCCAGCTATAAGCCTCAGCGTGGTTGTTTTGCCACAGCCACTTGGACCTAGGAGAACTATGAACTCTCCATCCTCAACATCGAGGCTTATGTGATCCACTGCCGTTACTTTGCCAAAGTGCTTAGTAACAGAGCGTAGATGAACGTCAACCATTGCCCCGTCACCTTATGGTTATACCCCACATTGACACGAGGTAACGCCTAGCTATGAACACGAAAACCATGGCTGGGAGAACTATTAGGAAAGATGCAGCGAACTTGATGAAGTCTGGTGCAGCCATAGCTGATACGAGTATGAATGCTGGCAGGGTACGGTTAAGCGTAGTGAGTATAGACGCTATAAACACCTCGTTCCACGACATTATGAAAGTAAATATCGCTGCTGCAGCTAGCCCAGGTAGCGCTAGCGGCAAAGTTATGCGGATGAACACGCCTAGCCTACTAAGCCCGAACACCAGGCCAGCCTCCTCTAGGTCTCGTGGCACACCTGCGAATATGCTAGAGGTTACCAGTATTACGAAGGGAAGTGCCATAGCGGTATGCGCTAAGGCCACGCCTAGGGGCGTGTCATATATGCCTAAGCGTATGTAGAGAGTTGCGAGAGGCACAGCTATGACTATTATGGGGAACATTCGTAGCCCCACTATTAGTAGCTTGAGCGCGTCGCGTCCAGCGAAGAAGAAACGTGCAAAAGCATAGCCAGCTGGTAGGCCTAGAAGGAAGCTGATAGCTATTGTGAGTAACGCTACCACTATGCTATTCGTCGCTGCTTTTTCTGCTCCAAGCGCTAGCAGCTCATCTATGTGTTTAAGCGTGAAATGAGTTGGCACTATCTTGTGGGGGTC
>JALVKZ010000202.1 GCA_027033675.1 Pyrodictiaceae archaeon
GCCTCGGGGTCTACGCGGCCACGGAAGAGCGGCTTAAGCCTCTCAAGTAGCTCATCAAGCCTCCTAACACCCTCGCCCACTACTATTTTGCGTAGCTCCTCAAAGTCCCTAGTAGTGAGCACGCTCTCAGCTGCCCGCTGCCCCGCCTCCTCCCAGTAAAGGTAGAGAGGCTCATAGTCTCCGACTACCTCGCCAGTAGCAAACATCGGTCTCCTCTTACCCTTCTTCCCACCCTCCACTTATTCCACCAAGCATACTATGAGTACACCGAGACTAGCTAATTACCTCTTGCTACGAGAGAGTAGCTGATCCGCACAAATACCTCCCGTGCCAGCCCTATAGACTCGGAGCCGTCCCAGCAAGGCTATTCAACGACATGGTGCAGCTTCATTGAGGATAAGGGAGCAGGCATCATGGTGGCTAGGTGTTGCCGAACGGGACCTAGAGAGGGCCAAGAGGAGCCTAGAGGAGGGGGACAAAGGAGCTGCAACGTTTTGGTCTCAGCAGGCCGCCGAGAAGGCTCTTAAAGCAGTACTCCTCGCAACGAGGGGCGACTTCCCAAAGACTCATAGCATTAGGAGACTCTTCCAGGAGCTTGGAAGCAACCTTGGCTTGAGCCAAGAGGAGCTTGAGGAAGCCTACGAGCTTACACAGTTCTATTACCTCCCGAGGTACCCAGATATAGTAGAGGGAGTACCCGATGAAGCGATTAGCGAGCAGACAGCGAGAAGAGCAGTGGCTATCGCTGAGAGAGTTGTTAGAGCAGCGAGAGAAGCACTGGAGAACCTTTCTAGCTAAGGCACGTGAATGGGCTAAGGAGCTATCGTTGGAGCTCGGGAAGCACGGGATAGAAGTGAAGACAATTATCCTCTTTGGCAGCTATGCAAGAGGAGACTTCTACTCGGGAAGCGACCTAGACTTGATAATAGTGTCTAATGACTGGAAAGATATGAGCTATACCGATAGGCTATCACTACTCTACAGAGTATGGGATAAGAATATCGATGCAAACTTCGTCGCACTTACACCGCGTGAGCTACGGGACAGCTTAGAGAAAAGCATCGTGCTCCGAGACGCATCAAAGTACTGGATAATACTGTACAGCAAAGACGGCTCCGGGGAGACCAGGGAGTAATATAAAGTAGATAAGCCCTGTCTCTCCTCACCCGGGTCTCCACCGTCTTGCCAGCAACTGCTCCACGCCTCTTCGTCCTCGAGCCGCCGCCTGGTCTACGGGACTGCTCCGATGTCCTAGGCCTAGGGGAGCTCGGCCTAGACTATGCCCTTCGTGATAGAGAAGCCTACGCAGCCTACACCGAGTGGCCGAGTAGCTGCATAGTTTACGGGATATACGAGGCCCTAGGAGAAGAGACTAGAGACGGAGAAAGCGTGGTCGCTAGGAGGATAACTGGTGGCGAGAAAGCCAAGGCCGCGCCGGGCCGATATTACCTAGCACTAGCCCTCCCAGGGACACGTAGCCTCCGAGACGCTGTCTCGGCCATGATGATACTAGCCCAGTGCATGGGAAGCAAGGGGCACGGTGCAACAGTCCTCGGAGACACAGCATTCATAGAGATAGTAGACGGGAGAAGAGACCCGGACAGGTGCATAGAGGAGCTTCTCCCAGGAACAAGGAGAGCCCGGGTAAAGCCCCCGACGAGCAGCATTAGTGCACGCGCACGCCTATTCAGCCAGGACTCCTGGAGGCTCTACCGCTACCGAGCAACCAGCGTAGAAGCCCTCGTCGAGAGGGGTTCTTACTGGCTAAGAGCAAGCCTCGAGATAACAGACGGCTATATAACCGGGTACTGGCTAAGTGGCGTATTCTACTCCGCGCCGCCGACAGAGATATACAGCGTGTTCAACACTCTCCGGGGAACAAGACTAGACGAGATAGTCCTAGCCAACATGGAGATAGCGCTAGAGAAGAGACTAGAAGTAGAAGGCCTAACACCCGGAGACCTACAGACACTGATGAGAAGGCTCTTCGAGAAATCACATAACCAAGGCCACTAGACCGGGCCATGATCACTACTTTCCGCTATGTAACCAAGTTTTGTACCCAGCTACTTCCGTAAACTCGGCCCAACCTCTCCGGAACCATAGTACTTTAATGCCATATACAGATATATCGGCTAGAGACACTACGATATAGCACTTATTTCCCCCCTATAACTACCCTATATGTGGTAACCCTTCTAACAGCCAAAAAGGGTGCCAAGTACATGAATACGCGTGCATGGATACTCTTAGCGGCGCTATTCACCACGTTAGCTCTAATAAGCATAGGCGTACACGCCACCAAGATATATCACGATAACACTACGTGGATACTGGTACCAGAGCATCGAGCCAGCGGCACACCCCATTACTTGTACATAGCTTCTCAGCCAAGACCAGAGGCAGTTAAACCCTTGTCAAGAATTGTGCCTCCTAACAAGACCTTGTTAATAGTCTGGACGGACGGAGACGTCTACCTAGAAGGGGAGAATGTCACAGTAAATGTCCTAGCACTTAACACCAGTGGCCCCGTAAGCGGGTTAGAGCTAAACATCGTAGTAAGCTTCTCTGGCGACCCAGTACTAAACACAACTATTACAACCGATCAGGATGGATTAGCAGTTGTGTCTGTACCGGTTCAGCAGGGATGGTTCGGTGTAAGCGTTAAGCCTGTTGACCCCACTATACCCTATGTTACTACTAGGATCAACTGGCCCGATATGTTAGGCGACTATGCTATAGGTAGTGAAAGCGGCGAAGTGCTAAGGATTGAGAATAATAGCTTCGTGCTATGGCCAATATATGCGTTCAATACTAGTGGCCTGGTAAGCGGGGAATTAGAAACCGATGCATATGTCGAGGTATACTTCTCGAACGGGACAGCAAGCTATTATCAAACTCAGGCGAGAATAGTTATACCGAATGGTAGCTACCTCGGAGAGGCATATGTGCCATTACCATCCAATGTTACAGAAAATGAAGTAGCAGCAGCACGCATACATTGCTGCCACAATGCATTCCTTTATGCCAGCAACATGGTATTTGCAATACCTCTAGTAGATTGGGGAGAATTTGTACCACCAACTAATGTATCTATAGTATATATGGCTACTTATCGTAATGGAACCGTCTTCACAGGGGTACTACCGATACTTATCGATATTGAATTGCATAATGGCAGCTATGTCTATGACAAGATAGATGCACACTTCATTAACGGTATTGCTATAGTAAACCTAACCCTATCCGAGGACATCGATTGGGCCAGAATAGGAGGGTACTACGTTTATAATACTAGTACGGGAGTAATGTTTGCCGATATCGGAGAGGTCTGGCTAAACCGCTACACACCGCCATCTCTCCCATCTAAGCCGAGCGCGCCTACGCTTCGCGTGAGCAC
>JALVKZ010000203.1 GCA_027033675.1 Pyrodictiaceae archaeon
CAAAGGAGGTCAAGGCTTCTATTAGGCAGAGGATCTGGAAACTCTTAGAGGAGCAAAACATAGCTCGTTTCCCTAGACCGGTCTATGGACGAATACCTAACTTTGCCGGGGCCCGTGAAGCAGCAATGAATCTCGCTAAGACCCGTGTCTGGAAAGAGGCGCGTATAGTGAAGGTTAACCCTGATTCCCCGCAGAAATGGATTAGGTTAATGGCACTTCGGCAAGGCAAGCTACTAGTAATGGCGACACCGCGGATTAGAGAAGGGTTCATAGTTCTTGACCCAAGCAAGATACCTTCGTTTCTTTATGAAAAGGCTGCAACAATACGCGGAGCCTTCCAGCTTGGGCGAAAGATAGGACTAGACGAGCTAAGGGAACTAGGAGGTATTGACCTAATAGTTACTGGCTCTGTTGCTGTTGACCAGCAGGGGCATCGCATAGGTAAGGGAGAAGGGTACGCCGAACTGGAGTACGCTATTCTCCGCGAGCTCGGACTAGTCAGCGATGATACACCCATAGCGACAACGGTTCACGACATACAAATAGTTGAACAGATTCCACGCGAACCTTATGACTTAGTTGTTGACTACATAGCTACTCCGACGCGGACTATTGAGACCCATTCCGGCGAGAAGAAGCCCCCTGGAATATTATGGGATATACTACCATGTGAGAAAATGAGGGAAATTCCTATACTCATAGAACTCGCTAAGCGTAAAGGAGTTAAAAAGCAATGCTAGATACTTAGTACTTAGAGAACGGTACCCGGCTCTATACCGTATCGCTTGGCTAGTTCATTGTAATCAATGAAGCATAGTGGGTCATCTCCCCACTCGTCCCCGGTAAGTGCTAGGGCTCTTCCACGGCTTCCTCCTCCACATATTCTCCTAAAAGGGCACTTACCGCATCTCTCACCACGCAGGTATTTCTCTATATTTATGAATGGCTTTAATTTCTCGTTATCGGGTCTAAGTATCTCTGAGAGGCTTTGCTCCCTTAGATTGCCTAGGCTCACCCAGTCTATGAACTGGCAAGGCTTAACCTCCCCGTCAGGGTATATGCTTATACTCTTGCGTCCACAGTTGCCCTGCGCGTCTAGCATCTTGATGTATTGGAGAAACTCTTCTCCATTCTTGGCTAATAGCGAGGCTATATAGAAGCCCATGAACTGTGCACGCACAACTAGTATCTCCATATTGTCTGCATATTTCCGGGCCTCATCTATGAGTACATGCGCTAATTTCTTTAGCTGATCATGGCTCGGTAACAAGTCCTTGATAAAAGCGCCACGGCCAACAGTGTCAAGGATATAGAGACTCACTCTTCTTATTCCATTGTCGTGGGCCCACTTAAGTATCGCTGGTACCTCGTCCACGTTGAACTTAGTGATAGTAGTACGTATTCCTACATCGATGCCCGCTTCAAGGGAGTTCTTTATACCTCTAACAGCTGCCTCAAATGCTCCCTTGACACCACGGAAATAGTCATGCCTAGCTGGCACAATGCTATCTATTGATATGCCTACATATACGAATCCATAAGATGCTAATCTATGAGCTATATCGCGTGTTATTAGAGTCCCATTAGTGCTGAGCGAGAGCTTCGGCCTCTGCTTATTAGCCATGGGCTCAACTATTTCCCAGAAGTCCTCGCGTACGAGTGGCTCGCCGCCAGAAAGTATAACTAATGGTATTCCTATCTTAACGGTCTCCTCAGCTACTCTCCTTGCCTCCTCTCTTGTTAACTCGTACCTATCATCGTACTGACCCGCGCTTATATAGCAATGTATGCACTTCAGATTACACTTATAAGTTATATTCCAGAAGACTATAGGTCTTAGGACGTCACTGAATCTAGATGGCTTACGCGGTCCATAATGGCCCTTTATCCTGGTTGATACTGTTCCCTTCCCTGTAACCATTACGGTAACCGGGATCAACGGGTCTCACCCAGAATAGCCTATATCACCTAATTATGCCGGGCAGTAGGTCTCTTAGACTTATTATTTGTAAATAGTCCTTTACGTAGGGGCTTTCATCTAGTTTCTCGTAGACGGGCCTCAGCCTAGTCTCGCCAACTGCGTGTACCATCATATAGCAGTTGTGTCTCCACTTTTCGGGTGGCCATGGCTCCCTAAGAACAACGTGTGTTGCCTCTGGCACGTTATCTATGATCCACTTACATAGCTCGGCCTCTTTCGTCGCAGGCTTCATTACTACCATAGCGTTATAGGTAAAGCCTGCCCTATGACCATCAAGTGCCGCGCCAGGATCGCCTAGTACTCCCTTCTCTAGAAGCATCTTCGCTATTTCGACTAGTCTTTCTTCGTCTAGCCCATATTTTGTTGCTAGTTCTTTATAGGGCTCTCGTTTAAGTGGTAGTACTCTAAGCGCTCTAACAAGGTTAATATCAAGACCCAGCTCGCTAGGCGATGGCGGATTCTCAACTATCTTGCTAAAGGGTCCTGCTCTGCTAACTCCTTTTTCTAGGTCGTATTTTACGCTAAGCCTGTAAACGCGTTTACTCCATAATATGACAAAGTCTGCTTTGCTCTGGGTGGCAAGTTTTTCTATTTTGTTTTTGAGTGCTTCTTTGTTCTTATCGCGGACAACCACCCAGAGGTTATAGTAGGGATGATTCCTTATATAGCTATGCGTTGTTGTGAAGTTCTTAAGAATTTCGTCTGCAAGTCTCTCTGGCTCGTCGGTTCTAAATGCTACGAGTGCAGCTACCTGTCTATAAGACTTATAATTGACGTAGAAACCTATTCGCTTAAGTACTCCTAGCTCTTTCATCTTCTTAGCAACGCCGATTACCTCGTCAACACTAATTCCTAGACGCTTAGATATTACATCGAATGGCTTAGACACTAATGGGAAATTGTACTGCAGCTCCATTAGCACACGTTTTTCAATGTAACTCATATCCGTTATCAAGGGCTGAACCCCCTTGTTCGAGTAGCTTAGTTGGCTAGCCCCTCGACGGCTTAACAGGTAGAACTAGGCGCAGACCTTCAATTCTAGATGAGTATTCTGAGATATTGATTCCAAGTTTTTGGACAAGTTCCGTAAACTCTCCAGGCTGATAGGGACATGCGGGATCCTCGCCCAAGGGGTCAGCTTTCAGAGTATAGGCGCGTGCTCTGCTTCCACCACATATGTCTCTGAACTCGCATATCCCGCATCTGCCCCTGAACTCGGCTAAGCGGATCTTTCGTAGGACTGGATGTGTTCTATATATCTCGACAAGGCTCTTTGTCCTAACGTTTCCTAAGGGGTATGGCATGAACCCACTGGGGTACACAGTACCGTCGTACGCGATAAAGATTATCCCCTTACCGTCACGTGTCCCCGTAGTAGCTACCATAGGCC
>JALVKZ010000204.1 GCA_027033675.1 Pyrodictiaceae archaeon
TATCTATAGCTTTGACAGCATTCTTTATAGTTGAGCTAGGTGGATCAGGTAGCCCCGCTTCACGTGGATGATGTGCACCAAGTGCATCGCCACAAGGCTTGCCCCAGAGCGTGTCACTTGTTCTCCAATCGAATGCCACTACGTGGAACCCCATGTGTGCGAGATGCCAGAGCGCTACTGTTCCTGCAGGGCCTAGTCCAGCGATAATGACGTCATACCTTTTGTTCACGAAACCACCTCGTTGCCTCTAAGGGTAGGGCTCCGGGCACTCTCCCTAAAGACGCTAAGCCCTAATTAGTGCTAGTGCATCTGAAAAACATGGCACACTATCACATCTGCACCTCGTGTAGACTATGCGTTCTCTAAAAACACTCACCATGATAATATTAGGGGGCATACACGAAATTATAGGGTGGAGGGGACAAGCCAATGGGGTATCCCTGGAGACGTAGATTTAGTCTAGGAGACGTTTTCGATGAAATTGAGGAAACAATACGCGAAATGGAACGATTCGTATCAAGAATGATGGAGGAGTTCGAGGCCAGAGCCTTGAGACCAGCTATTGAGACCAGGGGAGAAGTTAGAGGCCCTATAGTCTATGGAGTAAGAATAACTATAGGGCCTGATGGACAACCAATAATAGAAGAGTTTGGAAACGTAAAGAGAGTTGGTAGAAAGGCAATAGTAGAGGAGACTGTTGAGCCGCTTGTCGACGTTATTGAGGAAAAGGACAAGGTTACAGTAATAGCCGAGGTGCCTGGCGTCGACAAAGATAGGATAAAGATACGTGTAAAGGACAATAAGCTAATAATAAAGGCCGAAGACAAGGATAGGAAATACTACAAAGAGATAGAGTTACCCGCAGAGGTTAGGCCAGAGACAGCAAAGGCAAGGTACAGGAACGGAATACTTGAGGTTACTTTTGAGAAGAAAATTAAAGAAAAAGAAGAGGAAGAAGAAGGTATAGAAGTAAAAGTTGAGTAAGCATAAACATGTTATTTCTGTTCATCACGCTGCTTATTAAGAGGCTCTATTCTAGCTTTATCGCTAATTATCGTGCTAACGCCTTCGGGATCCTCGATAATTATAGTGAATTCCTTTTTCCCGTTTTTTGCGTCCTGAACCCAGCTTAATAACTCGTTGCATTTTCGTTTATCAGCTTCGGGGTCTCGACAAGCAAGCTCTATGGCTTCTTTAAAGCGTTCAAGAAGCCCCTCAACAGTCGTTATAAAGCCTTGAGATGCCGGTCCTGGGTGCATTTCAAGTCTTGCTTCAGGTATTATGATTGATGCGGTAGATGCTCTAACAACCAACGCGTTTAGGTCGTGTTGGTTGCTAACTTTGAGTACTATTTTCCTTGGAGGGTTTGTTTCCGCTAGCCGTACATCATTGTACTTATATCCGCATCTTGTACACTTGCCAGTTGTCAGAATAACTCTACCTACAAGTGGCATATCGTATAAGTAATCTATTATTCTGAGAGATTTTGATCCGCATACAGGACAAGTAATTGTCGCTTCTCCTATTTTTACTAGTTTCTCGTTTTGTAGTGTCCTCTCTGCCATTTAGGTGCACCAAGTATTTGACGGGTTGTAAAAGGTCCTAATGTGTAATGCCACTCTCAGAGGGTATTACCCTTGACTATGTTTCACAGATCCAGTAAAACATCCGAGTACCCATCTCAAGGAAGTTAACTAGGTTTATGAAAAGCTTTCTATATTATGGTTTAACACTAGACTATGAATTGTGCGGGGCATGTGTGCGGTGAAGCTTATGGCTAGGACTGTGCATGGTGAGGACTTTGACCTAGTAATACCGTCGCCTAAGAGAGTGGTTAGTATAAAACTAGAGATAGATCTAATAGAGGAAATTGATAGACTGTGGCGGAGTCTCGGCTATACCTCACGCAGCGAGTTTATACGTGAGGCAATAATATATTATATGCAAATAGTTTCTTTGAGGGACAAGGAAAAACAATCAATGGTAAGCGCTAGTAGTATTAGTCTAGAAGAGTCTAAAACCCGCAATGAGGAGTCATTGAGAAAAGATGAACCTTATCTAGTTATTGATACTATGACTGATATTGCCTAGCTTTCTTGGTCCTTATTTTTACTTCTTTAGTTGTTTGAGTAGGTTTTGTAGCACTTCTCTATATATTTTGGCACAATGCTCGAAATCTTCTATAATCTTGTTTATGACTTTTTCTGGGTCAGATACATAGTATTTATATTTAGGCCTCCCTGCCCCTCCCTTCTTTTCACGTGTTCTTGTTACAAACCCTATTTCTACAAGCTTTGTAAGGCTTCTATTGACAGTAGCTTTGCTTAGCTTAAGTTTTTCTGCCAGTTCATCTACAGTATACTCTTTTCCCTTCAGTAGCTCAAAGAGTATAGCTGTATCTGTTTCGCTAAGATCGTAGCAGAAGCGGAGGCCCTCAACTATATTGGCTTCCCTTCCTGTTGGTAACCTTAATCTTAGTTCCTCTATTTCGGCAGCCATGTGCATCACCTATTAGGCTAGTTTCTTCACCATTTTTGATAATATAGTTAGACTATTTATTATCTTTTTCTCAGCCAGTTACCAGTGAAGCGATTCTCGCTGTGATAAAGGCTTCAATAAACGCGGCTATGAATAAAATTATTGCTGCGTATAGTAATCCATATAGCTGGCTAGTTAATATTTCTTTTGCATCGTCTCTTCTTCTTAGAAAATTAAATGGTAGCGATATGGCTACTGCAGATGTGTATATAAAGGCGTAGAGCTCGAAGACGCCGTGAGGCGCTAATAAGAAGAGTATAGTAAGTCCTCCTACATTCTTGGAGCCAATTGCGGCAACGCTACCTATAACGTAACCGTTATTGAACAAGATTATGAGCCCAGGGACTACAACTATAGATAGAGCATACAGTAATATCATTACAGAGGCATTATTCATATATATCGCTATCATTTGCCATGCATCACTAAGTCTAGTTATCTTTTCCAAGTCCTTGTTTTGTTCAAGAGCCTTAAGAGAGGGATTACTAATACCATAAAGTATTCCTGCAATAAGCACTACTAGCGAGATAATAGCAGCCCCTTTACCAATATTACCCCCTATTTTCGTTATACAGGGCACTGCTATTCCCTTCCTTCTACCTAGTGTGATACATATACAGCTGGGAAAATTACTTTCATCCCTCTACGCCCTACCAATAGGTGGATGATGAGCGATTCCGGACGGAACAACGATGAAGAACCGTGTGAGGACTGAAATACAATCACTCTGAAATAAAACATTGCGACCAGTAAGCTATGAAGAGGCCCCTACACAGTGTTGATACCGGGTGGAAAGCCGGTAGATGAAGAAGTGGTCCTTCGCTGAGCTCGGCACTCATTTATTAGTCTTTAAAGATGTACGTGAAACTATTTTAGCGTAAAACTAGACTGGGCGCGTGGAGGCCGCCTAGCATGAAAAAGCTAGTATTTGCTGATGCACATGCTCATGCGTCTCCTGAAGGCCTGGGAGCGTATAAGGTTGCATCTAAATTCCATGAACACAATGGCTGGTTCATGGCCCTGGTTATGCTTCCTCCCTGGCACTATGGTGTTAAGCTGTCTCCTAAGAGTCTCGTGGAGGGCTATAGTAAGGCCATTGAGATGTTCCTGAGCGAGTGTAATGCCGCCAGGAGGGCTGGAATAAAGATATCGTGTCTCGCTGGATTTCACCCAGCTGAGGTAGACAAACTAATAGGTATTGGAGTAAAGCCTGAAGATGTATTAACACTTGCTGAGCAAGTATTAGAAATGGAGGCTTCATTGTGCAAGAAGGGTGTAATTCAGGGTATAGGTGAGGTTGGTAGACAGCATTATAAAACAATGCCAGAGCGTGTAGCTATAGCAACAAGTATCATGATTAAGGCCTTTGAGTATGCTAGGGACTATAATTGTCTCGTTCATCTTCACTTGGAGAACGCAGGATATGTAACGGTTCACACAGTTAATGACCTTGCTCGCCTTGTAGGCGTACCCTCTCGCTCTGTAGCGTTTCACCATGCTTCGCTAAGGGTTGCTGAAGCCGCGGAAAATAATGGTTACTATACAACTCTGCCGGGAAAGAAGGAGCTACTAAGCCGTGCATTCAGTAAGAAGATACCCATAGAGACACTACTCATAGAGTCTGATTATATAGATGACCCTAGAAGGCCATGTGTATCTTCTTGCCCATGGGAGATTGTTGAGAACGAGCTAGCACTTATGAGGGAAGACGTGGTTGATGAAGAAACATTGTTTAGAATAAATGTGGATAACATTGTAAAATACTATGGTGTAGAGCCTCCTTGACCCAGCATAACTACTTTTAGTGCTTCTTGTCTGTCTAGCTTTGTTGCAACCATGTAGCTTTCCGATATTGCTCGGAGATCCGGGTTATTGCCGTGTATCATGACTGTGTGTAGCCTGGCATTGGCACGGGCTAAGCCCTTCTTAACCATGTCTATAGCAACTCGATCCTCGCCATCGGTTATCAAGATTATATCTGATACTCTAGACCGAGGTGTCGTCAATACTATGTCGTCCACAGCTGTCAATATCGCCCTTGTTATATCCGTTCCACCGTTTGCTCTTATTCGCGCAAGGTACTCGAGAAGTTTAATCACGTCTCTTCCGTGAATTCGTCTAGAGATATGAATAGGTGGATAGGGAATGCTATCAAAGAATCTAACATAGAATTCCCTGCGCTCTCTTACAGCTCGTTGGGCTAGGGCTAGGGCAACTGCCTTTGCCCAGATTATCTTCAGCCCCATCATGCTTCCGCTCTTGTCAAGCAGTATATAGAACTTTCCATAGTCTCTTGAGACTACTTTGCGGTATAGAAGAAGGTCTCTTTCAGCATACTTCACTAAGAAAAGCTCCTTGGGTAGTGCCAGTTCGCTAGGAACTATCTTCTCAACGTCGTTTCCGAGCTCGTATCCTTCCAGTTCTCCTCGGGGGCTTGGGACCTTCTTCACCCTTATATAGGTATCAGTTTCCTCTATTAGTTTCAAGACCTCAAGGATGGCTTTTACATTGGTATTTTTGGCTAGGTTTATTACGTCCTGGATTACGTCGTCGAGGGAGAGCATTGAGGCGTTTCCAGCAGCGAACTTCATGGCGAGATTCGTTATCTCCTTAGCCTGCTTGGCTATATCCTTTACTGATTCCAGGGCCTTATCCACAGTATTGGAGAGATCAGTGCTCCTAGACTCTCCAAAGGGCGTATTTTGATTCTGTTTTGCATTCATGTCGCCGCCGTGTGGCTGTCCCATTCTCTGTAGTTCTTCTACAATTGTCTCAAGGAATACTGCAGAGACGACAGTACTCGTTGTTGAATCTGCTACTGTGTGCTGCTTAACCGCTCGGAGGTTATTCGATGAAAGAAGAGCAGATATGAGCGCGTATTTTGTTAGTTCCTTTGGATCTCTTTTCTCTGGTTCCTTGAGTATCGGGTATGGGAGAAAGAGTGCATAATATATGGATATAGCTAGTTTTTCGTCTAGGAAGTCTGGCTCGTTCGAGGAATCCGGCATTAGTTTTCTTAGAAGCGAGATTATGCGTTCGGCTCTATACTTGGTTGGCGGATCATCGAGCCTTACTCCTCGTATATATGGCATAGTTATTACATCCCCAGTTTATAGGATATTTTCTCTAATAGCTTGTCTATTTCCTCTAATGTTTTCTCAGCGAGGGCTTTTACGCTTTGGTTATCAGTCTCTTTCAGTATATTGACTATTCTACTTTTAGCTATCTTTAGGCTTCGGAATAGATCCACAAGTCTGGGATCATAGCTTCGCATTGTATCAACTAAGTGGTAGGTCTCTTTAACATTAGCTCGTATATCGTTTAGTTCCTTAATGAATCGCTCTGGCATTTTCAATTCTTCCGATAATATTATATTAACTTTTTCAAAATCCTCTATATCCCTAGGTGCTACATACTTTAGTGCGACTAGGTCCTTTTCCTGAGTAATAATTCTTCCCTCTAGGAGAGCATGGGCAGCAATAATTTTTAGCGCCTTAGTCTTTCTCCTATCCGTTAGGTGTATTCCCCTTTCTTCAAAGATGGCATAGAGTCTTAACAACTTGGACTTTATGGGTGATAAGTCCACTCTGAAAATCATCTTGTGTACTTGGGCAAGTGTATCCATATCCAATACGGGCTCTGCGGGTGGTATTTGTCCTGACTCGATTTTCCAGCCAGCATCTAGTAGCTCGCTCCACTTATTCTCGGGTACGGGCTTAGCATACTGGCGAACAAGGAACCTATCATATACTGCTTCGAGTTCTGGCTCTTCAGGGACCCGATTTGTGGCGCCGATAAGGGTCCATAGAGGAACCCTTATCTCCGTGTATCCATCATACCATACTCTTTCTTGCATTATGCTGAGAAGCGCATTAAGTATAGCAGAGTTTGCGTTAAAGACCTCGTCTAGGAACACAATTTCGGCTTCTGGCATTTTTCCCTTTGTTATTCGAATGTACTTGCCCTCTTTCAATGCGTTTAAGTCTAGAGGGCCAAAAAGCTCGCTCGGCTCAGTATACTTTGTTAGAAGATACTTGAAGAAATTAGCGTTAATGAGCTCAGCCGTTCTTCGTGCAATTGCTGACTTAGCAGTACCCGGTTCTCCTATTAGTATTACATGCTCGCGCGCCACAAGCGCCAGTGTTAGAGCCTTGATCTCATCCTCTCTAGCAACAAAGGGCTCTTGGAGAACCTTGTAGAAAGTTTGTATCTTTTCTATCAGTCCTGAGGCGCCCCTTTCTGGCGTTATCAATTACTTTCTCCCCTTTGTCCAATAATACCCTTACTCTTAGCAGGGAATATATTTACTACCTAGCCCTACTATTAGCAGTTCCGGTAATGTGCGAGCTCTATATTTTCAGGGCGAGGATGAGCCCGGTTTTCAGCTGACCTCTTGGCTACCGGGAATGACGAGGAGTTGCTCAGCTGAGCACTAAGAAGGTGCCAGTACCACTTCGTCCTCATAATAAAAGATCCTGCTGTAAAAGTGTAAGAATATGATTGTAAAAACCGTTCCTCAACGCTTCAGCGTAGAAAATGGGGATCGGTAACCGGTGCATTCTTCATCTATTAATCAAGAGACGGGGTTTATCCTCATTCCCCGGGCTATTTACTGCCAGTTACTCTATCCCATAAATTAGCTGCCGCAGTATCGTTATTACTAGGAAAGTACCTATCTCTCTGTCGTAGGCGATGATGAAGATTGCACGTCAGTGATAAATAATATGAGCGGCCTCCACCGGTACTGAGCAAAGCCTCTTCTCTACCTAGCCTTTAAAGGCAACAAAGCGCTACTAAATAGCATTGGAGGGTGATACCGTATTGGCTGATGAGAGCATTATTAGGTCTCTAGAGCATTGTCTTTCCTATAGTTTTCAAGATTCCTCGGTAGTTCTTAGGAATAATTGTGATAAACCCATAGACATAAAGGCTATTGAGATAGAGTATTATATATACATTCGCCGTGCGTCATTGGCGCAGTCAAGCGAGAATATTGAGCTTGGGCATTTACGTAGAAAAGTGGTTGAAAGAATAAGCATAGAGCAATCTATTGCACCTAGTTCGGCCTTAAGCGTACACTTTGGCGTATTAAAGAACATTGAAAACGTATTCGCAATAATAGAATACGGTAATAAAGAGTATAAAATTAAGGTGGGTCAAGAGAAACAAAACTAATACATTATGGCAAGGTGCAGTAGTTGCTATGACATTGGACATGGAATTGGCATGACTAGTGTTTTGTATATTTTATTGCCTCAATTATCCCTGTTCTTATCATAGATATAGCTATTGCTGCAAGCAACATTGACATTATCTTTGACAATGCTAATGCTCCGTTTTCTCCCATGACTTTTAGCATTTTACCGCTATTTGCTAGCATAACATACGTGATAATTATGTTGGCGACTATGCTTATTAATGAGTATAATAACCCATAGATAGCCTTTATGTACAGCACAGTCGCGATAGCTGCAGGACCAGCCAGTAGAGGAGTCGCTAGAGGCACTATAGCTATTGTCTCTGCTTCCTCGGGATGTCTTATGCCAGTGGCCTCAGTCCAGCCAAGTATTCCTGCAATACCATAGATTAGCAATATAATTCCTCCTGCTATTCTGAAATCGGCAAGTGTTAACCCGAAGTAGTAAAGGATCAAGTCACCGATAAGAGCAAATAATAGTAGGATTAGTGATGCGATTTCACAGCTATTTTTGACAATCTTTTCTCTTTTTTCATCGGAGAGCATCGTGGTTAGGCTATAAAATAATGGGGCATTACCTAGGGGATCAATTGCTATAAACAGGATTGTTACTGAGTGAATAAGGAACGTTATGTTTACGTTAATGCTTAGCGACACGCTGGGCGTACCTCTCTAGCGCCTCTGCTATTTTCACCACGATCTCGTTCCGGCATTTATCCATGCACTTGCTAGTGCATTCCGGGCTATCTCCACAACTTGAATTACATGACACTTTGCATCGTCTATCTATTGGTATAAGTGCATATATCCTTTTCCTCGGATCGAGCAATGCTACGCTTAATGCGAGATTTACGCCAGCTTCACGGATAACCTCAATTACAGTACTATGTTTATCTAGGTCGTCTTCGTATACAAAGCCTCCATAATGTCGTAGTGCATTAGCTATTCTTCTTGCTAGTAGAGCCTTCTCTTCTGTATTTGTCACCTTAGTCCCCTATTGACGCGTGAAGCAAGGGCCTAAAATAAATCCTAATTAGGTGCATTTTTCCGGGCGAAGCTTGGGTGTAGAAGGATAGATGGAGCAATGCTTGTCTCTGCTCTATTGCTGATTATAGGTATATTAGTATTTGATAAACTCGCTGAGATAGAAGGAGCTAGGCATAGATACGTAATGATCACTAATTATTCAGCACTAACTATTATCGTTATATCTTTGCTAATAATTCTATTGAGGAATTGTGTATGAAAATGTTTTCATCCGTAGTTATATTTAGGGTTATTATGACGGTTCTCTCTAGGAGATCTAGTAGATGCCTAAGTGGTGTTGAGTAGTGGCTAGGCTAGGCTATGAGAGAATACATGTCGCGCATCTTGAGGGACTAGTAGCACTAGGTAAGGCTAAGAGATACTGGTGGGAGAAGTGCGATGTCCCCAATATGGTAAAATTCTACGTCGAAACTAGAGATGGTAAAATATATGAAACCAAGTGTATTGATGAGAGAGGTGCTAAGAAGGTAATAACTTATTTAGGCCTGGCCTCGAAGCTGAGTAAGGATGTCGTCCTCGATATAGAAGTTAACAAGGATGAGGTATTTATTCCTGAAGACGAAGGCCGAGATAAATGATGGGCAATATGAGGTAATTTAAACAGCAGGTTAATTAGGATGCTTTGTTCTTGCATCATTTGGTGTCTTAGGTAAATGAGTAAGCGTAAGCACTTATAGGGGTGATTAATATGGGTAAGCGAATGAGAATGACGCTGCCTAAGAAAGAGGAGGATTTACAAAAAGTAGTGGAAGAAGTAGAAGAGATACATCATGATCACCATCACCACCATCACGAGCATG
>JALVKZ010000205.1 GCA_027033675.1 Pyrodictiaceae archaeon
TGGGAGAACTCGCCAGCCTACCAATCGTAGCCCTGAGTAAAAGCATGCTTCTCCCCGTGGCAATGCTAGGCCTAATCCTGAGACCCCTAGTAGCCTATGCTTCTAGCCTAGTAACCGCCAGAAAGAGACCACTAGCGGGGGCCCTAGCCCTTTCAGCATTAACACCTCTGGTGGCGACGCTCGCCGGCATACTCTACTATGGAGACGACGGAATACACGTTGGCCTAAGCGTTTTCAACACTGTAATCGTCCTACTCGCCTACACGGGCTTAGTCGCCTGGACTAGGGACGAGGCCCTAGGCCTCCTCTCATGGCTAGGCACAGCCCTCTACATAGCCGGGACGATCTTCTACCCGAGCCCAGCCGCCCTCGCCGGGGGCCTAGCCGCAATATTGGCCCCGTTACTCGCCTCCAAGACCATGAACAAGAGAGCCGCGGCTGGCGGCTTACTGGCACTCCTACTAGTAGGAGTAGTCCTTGGGGGACCTGGACTATGGGCCAACGCCTCCATAATGAGCTACCCCTACAAGCCCTCTAGCTATACCAGTGAGAGGTGGAGCCTCCACCCGCCCTGCAATGGGAGAACCAACGCCTTCACCGGCGTACATGACCCGGCGAGGCTGCGCATCGTGCACGACTGCGTGGCTGTGAGGGGAGTGGTAGCCGGTATACCGTTCACGGCCGACGACGGGGACTACTGCTTCGACCTCAGGGTAGAGGATGCGAATGCAACCCCAATACTAAGCCTAGGCAACATAGTGCTACGCCACGGCAACCTACACGTAGAAATCATACCAAGGGACAGGGGCCTCCTAAACCAGCTGGGAGGAATGGTGTGCAAGGGAGACGAGCTAATAGTGACCGGAGTACACGTAGTAGACACTGACCACGGCCAGTGGGCTGAGATACACCCAGCCCTCAACATAACCCTAGTAAAGAGGGGGCCAGGCCCTTGCACATCACTAATCCCAAACCCCCACCATGCAAACCCCTAGGAGAGGGTCTCACGAAATGGAGCGGCTGGCGGCGGGGATAGATCTGGGAACCTCGAGGATAAAGCTACACGTCTACAACGAGGAAGGCCGAATAGTCTACTCGGAGTCGAGGCCCTCACCCCTCCACTGGCACCGGGGCAAAGCATGGCACGACCCACAAGCACTACGCCAAGCACTACTAGAAATGAGGAAGAGGGCCCTAGAGAAAGGAGCCAAGACGATAGGAATAGCCCTCTACAGGGCAAGCGTCACCGCGTGGAAGCCTGGCGGCGAAATACTGGAACCCGTAATCTTATGGCTAGACCGCCAGATACACGAGGAAGCATACCGCAGGCTACCCCTCCGGGCACGAGTAGCCGCTAAAATACCCCCCTACAACAAGGTGATAAACAAGCACACACCACTACCAGTAATCCACCACCTCCACGCCAAACACCCGAAGGCCAGGGTATGGACTCTAGACGCACTAGTAAGCGAGTGGATAGGAGCAGGCTACCGGACCGAGCCCACGGCAGCTGCGCTAACAGGAATAATCAACCCCCGAAGCCTCAAGCCAATACCACTCATACGGGAACTAGCAGGGCTAAGAGACCTACAACTACCACTACTAGGAGACAACATACTAGATGAGGAGCCAATGAACGTCAGGGCAATAATCTCAGACCAACAAGCAGCACTACTAGCACTACCATGCGACACAAGCTGCGTGAAGCTGAGCCTAGGAACAGGCTTCTTCGCAGACAGGAGAATCCAGGGCCCGCCACCACTAACACTACCAAGAGGACAACTACCAATAGTACTCTACAAGCACGGCGAAAAGGTAGAATGGGGCATCGAAACACTAGCACCGGGAGCAGGACTAGCAGTACAAGGCCTAGCTGAGGCAATAGGAGGATTCCAAACACTCCACCAACTCAAGCCCAAACACTGCAAGCAATGGCAAGGCTCAATACTACTACCATACCCAGCGGGACCAGGAGCAGGGGTCGGAGCTTCGAGGGTCGTCTTACTGGGTAATCCCTCCATTATGGGGGATAAAGAGCTTGCATGCACCATAATAATGAGCATTGTAAGTGTTGCAAGCTACCTTGTCTGGCTCCACAGAGAACGGCCTGGCAAGGTTTACCTCACGGGTAGTATTGTCGGCATACCTATAGTTAGAGGGCTGCTCCAGCGCGTAATGCCCGGCGAGGTATACTATTGCCTTCAAGATTCCACGCCTTTGGGAGCAGCGATGCTTGCCTTGAATACACGTGGTGAGAGTCTTCCAATAGAGTGCGATCGGGTTGGAAGCGGGGAGGGCTTGTACAATGAGGTTAGTAGTGTTTTTCATAGGCTCCTTCTAGGGCCTGATGCTGGCGAGAGGGCTCAGGAGGTTAGTGCGGCTCTGATTAACCTAGTCGAAAATAACTAATTAAATAAAATTCAGCTATCCAAAAACTCATGAAAACAATAGGTATACCCCGGAGTATCCCCTTATTGCCCCTGAACACCCCCTTAGCTGGAAATGCAGTCCTCTCAACTCACAGAAGGGGGTGGATAGGATGCATAATAATAAGCATAAGTCAGGCAAACTATTAGTCCTCCCCATAGACAAAGGAATCAAAGCCTTCTAGCGTACTAGCTGAAAACGTTAATTATAAGCTTTATAAAATTTATATAATTTATTACTATATAAAAGGAATAATACTTTGTTAAATCACTACAGCTGCACTTAATGTAGGATAGGCGCCGGATTTGACTTATACCGCTTATTATCCCGATCGAGCGAAAACACTAATAGGATGAGCTTGGCATGCACGGGGATGAACCCAGGTTTAACAAGAGAGAGGTTAATATAAGAATTCAGATAATTCCAGACTTTAAAGTGTTCTTTCAAAGCCTCCAAGACGCTATTGCTAGCACTGTCGCTTGTTCTTGGGCCTGGGTAGTGCGGAGGCTTGCTATCAACTCCTACAAGGGTATTCAGTGCGACAAAGAACTAGACGATAAGGAACCGGATATCATTAGGAATACGCTGGACGGGATTACTGTCGAGTCCACGGATATGAGTAACCTAGTGGTCATATATTACTTAATTACTGAGAAAATCATTAGGCAATACTACGGTAACGATGCTGTAAGACTGTACTATAGTCTCGCCAAGCGGAACACTCGGCCGCTTCTGTCACACTTTACGAGGCTCTACGCTACTGGTTTGAAAATAATTGAAAATAAATTAGGGGAAAGTTTAAAGATGCCGTTATTCGTTATTAACAAGGAAACATGCATTGAGGCTGAGAATGTTATTAAAAACTATTGTATTGAGCTACTAGAGCCCTTTG
>JALVKZ010000206.1 GCA_027033675.1 Pyrodictiaceae archaeon
CTACGCTGAACTTTGCTTCGTGTATGCCGTGGTATGCTAGGTACTTGCCTATGGCCACGATGTCCTTCTCAACGTTGCCTGTAAGTACTGGCTTAGGAGGCGCTGCCTGTGTCGTAGTGGTCTGGGGCGAGGTTGTTTGTGGTGCTGTAGTTGTCGGTGATGCTGTGGTTTGTGGACTCGTCGTAGCTGGTGGAGCCGTTGTTGTCGGCGAAGTAGTGGTAGTTGCTCCACCCTTTCTACCGCTATAATAATAGGCGACTGCGCCTATGATTATTATAATTATTATTGTGGCTGTTATCCAGGCAGTGCGAGAAGCCATGCTGGGGTCACCTCTTCGTGAGAAGGTGTTACTGAGCCGTTGTATTTTTATAGAAAGGACTCGTATTAAACTCTTGCTCTGAGCAGGCCAAATAGCCAGCTAGTACACCTATTTTCTCAGAATAGTGATTAAAACACTGCATATATTTAGCCATTCATAGAGCCTGTATTAACCAGTCCACCAGTAACTGCCTTACGGGCATAGACTAGGTACCCTGTATGAGCTATCATCGTGGTATAGGGTCTTAGAGCATCCCCCCGGGGCTCATAGCCCCGCAAGAGGACCTCGTAGACACTTGTCTCTACCCAGCCTCCATGAAGGCCTAGTGCTAGTAAGAGGCGCTGTACTTGGTTAACGGCTGGTAGGAAGAATACTGCTCCAGCACTTGGGCGAAGAGCGCGGTGAAGGTGACGAAGAATAGTCCAAGGATCCGGCATATCTACTACAGCAGCATCGATTGCCTCCTCGTCTATCCCCAGCCTTGCATCACGGTGCTTTAACACAACCCTATTGGCTAGGCCTATTTTCTCTAGATTCTTCCTAGCAACCTCTATGTTATCTCTGCGTACCTCGTAGCTATAGACTCTGCCCTCATCTCCAACTATTTGTGCTAATACTGCTGTTGTGAACCCGCTCCCAACACCTATCTCGAGTACACGCATACCGGGCTTAAGGTCGAGAAGCATTATTATGAGGCCGTGATCCTTGGGGTATATGACCTGGGTCTTTCTCCGGAACCCGCGCTCCATGTAGTCCATGAGACGTGGGCGCAGAATTATCGCCTCTACGCCGCTGCTCAGCTTGACACGGGAACCATACTCTTTGCCAATAATGTCGTCGTGCCTCAGCACGCCTCTGTCACTACCCTGTACAGCACCGCGCTTCACCTGGAAGATGAAGCGCCTCCTATCATCTATTACTAGTAGAACTGGGCAACCTTCGCATATTATGTCTATGCAGCACTCCTTCACCACTATATCCCCGAGAAGGGAGGATAACGGACCAAGACTAATTAATTCCTTGGCCAAGGAGCGCGGTAGTAAAATAATGTTAATGAGGCCAGGGATGCCTCTTACTCCCTCTTGTAGGGCTGACCAACATGCCTCGGTGGGCGCACCTTGCCTAATACTCCGGCTACCGCTGCCAACGTAACTAGGTATGGTATGGTGTTAAGGAGCGTGTCAGGTACTACAGCCTTAACGGAGGGCATTATCTTGACCCATTCCCTTAGCACGTCGAAGAAGCCGAAGAGCGCTGCTCCTCCTAATGCATTGATGGGATCCCAGTTGCTGAACACTACGAGCGCTAAGGCTATGAAGCCCCTGCCTGCTGCTATCTCTTTCGTTATTGTTGCTAGCCAGTCAAGGCTCATATAGGCGCCTGCGAGGCCTGCAAGAGATGCACCTATTATAGTTGCTATTGCCTGTGTACGTTCAACGCGTATACCAACCGTGTCCGCTGCCTCTGGGTTCTCACCAACGCTCCTAACTGCTAGGCCCCAGCTAGTCCGGAACAGTATCCACCACATTATCGGCGCCAAGGCTATCGCGAATATTGTTACAGGGCTTATGCCCGCTATTCTCGGCACACGTGCATAGTCTGGTACCTGGTGCTGGCCAGCACTATGCCAATAGACTATTAGCATGAATGGTACCAGGCCGAGAGCCAGCGTGTTTATACCAACACCCGGGATTATGTGGTCTCCTCTAAGATACGCTGTGAGCCAGGCGTGTAATAGCCCTATGAGCGCTCCCGCCGCCAGGCCTGCTAATAGTCCTGGCAGGGGCCCATGGGCGGCCTCGGCGGCCATTACGCCGAAGAGGGCTCCTAGCATTATGATTCCTTCTAGACCTATGTTGACTATGCCCGCTCTCTCTGCGAGTATTTCGCCGAGCGCCGTTAAGAGTATAGGTGTCATAGCGTTTAGTACACTTATAGTAAAGAGCCAGGCCACGTGGGCATCCATAGTGTATCACCTCTTTTCGAGCTCGGCTAGCTCTCTCCTCCTACGTAGGTATTCCCTCACCATGCGCAGCGTGCCGGGGACAGCGAGCGCCACGATAATTATTCCCTCAACTACGCGGACCATCTCGAGAGGCACGCCAGCGGCTATCTGCATGTAGCGCGACCCAGCCTTTAGCGCGCCTACTAGTATCGCTGAGAAAATAATCCCTATTGGGTGATTTGCGCCGATAAGCGCCACAGTTATGCCGTCAAATCCTAGGCCGTAGAGATTGCTTAGCCCCGTCGTTATAGCGTAGTGTGGAGGTCTTCCCAGAACTTCTCCGGCGCCAGCGAGCCCAGAGGCTATTCCACCTACTATGAATGATATTATCATTGCTTTCTCGGGCTTGATCCCAGCGTATCTAGCAGCTAGGGGGTTGAGCCCCGAGGCTCGTAGTTCGTAGCCAGTGACCGTGTACCATAGCAGGTAGTAGGTGTAGAGCGTGAAGGCTATCGCGACTATTAGTGCGGCTGAAAGCTCTGTATCGGGTACCAGTAGTGGTAGCCGAGCGTGGGGAGGCATACTTATCGTCTTTGAGGGGTCACTTGGGTTATATATTAGGTAGACTCTGAAGTACTCAACTATCCAGAAGGCTATCCAGTTAAGCATAATCGTTGATACGACCTCGTGTACTCCCCGCTTAACCTTGAGTATTGCCGCTGTATAGGCCCAGGTTATCGCTAAAAGTACCCCGAAGGTATAAGCTACGAGTATCCCTAGTACACTATTGAGAATCCCTATTCTCCAGGCAAACCAGCCCACTATTACCGCGCCCAGGGCACCCATGTATAGCTGGCCTTCAGCGCCGATATTGAATAAGCCAGCTCTAACCCCCACCGCGAATGTTATACCAGTGAGCATTATCGGGGCAGCATAGCTAAGCGTGATCGTGAAGCCGTAGCTATCTAGGAAACTGTTACCGAAGAGGCTCTTGTATGCAAGCCAGGCATCATACCCAGTAACATACATTATGATAGCCCCTATGAC
>JALVKZ010000207.1 GCA_027033675.1 Pyrodictiaceae archaeon
GGGTTAACCGGGGTCGGAGCAAGCTCGCTGAAGTAGCCATCAAGCACAACCACCCTTATACTACCTATCTTGGATAATTCATCAGCTAGCCTACGTATACGCTCTCTTGTCTCACTATCCTCGGTCTTAGCCTCCAAAAGTGCAGCCGGGTTACGGAAAGCATGATAGATAGTGAGCAACGTGTGAGTCTTACCGCCGCCAAATAGTGATAGAAGCATGACCAGCTTATTACCGCCCCTACCCAGGAGGGCATCGGAAACATTCTCAAGAGCCTCAGTCATATGCCTCGTGACGAGGGTTCTCCTGAAGAACTCCACGGAGTCCGTGTATATCGTCTCCTCTTTGCCTAGGTGTACTCCTCCTAGGCTCGGAGCCGCCTTCTCGTCGAGCCGGGGCTCAAGCACGTCACTCCACAGTTTAACGTGGTTTAGGAACCCCATCACCTACCACCCCGTAGCCACTTGTCTAGGCCAGCCTGGCCAGGTGCAAGCACACTAACAACACGGTTCACAAGCTCATGCTCTGGGTCATTGGATGGGAGAACCTCTGCAAGAAGACGGGCCAAGCCTAGAGCCTCCTCATACAATGCGGGATACCTGGCGCGGAGGTCCTCAACCTTCTTAGTAAACTCGCTCTTCGGCAGAGTCACAGCATAATACTCAAGAAGATGCAGCATGTCTATGGCGGTTCGGGCCATGGGATTTCTCGGATTAACGCCCCTCTTATCCAAGGCAGACCTCACGGAACGGGCCAAGTCACGCTGGCCCCAAGCAGGCTCAAGCAAACGGAACTTGTCACGCTCCTGTTCCACCAGCCCGAAATCCTTCAGCTTCCTTACCTCATTACGGGTACCAATAGCTAGAATAGCCATAGTACTCCTATCCAAAGTTCTCCTAACCTGACGAGGCCTCCTCGCAATAAGCACCTTACCAAGAAGATAGAACAAAGATGCACCGCTAAGCCTCCCAGCAAGCTCACCGCCGCCAAGAGCACGGGCGATAGTCTCAGCCGTAGCGGGGTACACATACTCCTCTACAAGCTCCTTAGTACTCTTAACACCAACCACTTTCTCATACCTTGTGAACACCGATAATACACAACCTAGGACGCTGACAAACAAGTTAACACCATCAAATCCCTTCTTCAAAAGAGTGCTCGCATATTCCGTACATACGTCAAGAGCCTTGGAATAGGCCTCGCCAGCAAGTATCTGCCCACTAACGCCCTTACGCCAGACAGCAACAATACTAACATCGAGGCCAGCCTTACCACGAGCAGTAACCCGGTGCTTAGACTCAGTAACCACCGCATGAGCAGTCGATATCCGCAGCCCGGCACCTCTCCAACCAGCATCAAGCAATGCCTCCCAAGCATCTGGACTAGTATGAGCATAATACGTAACAAGAACACCACTATCAACTAGCCTATTGGCTATAGTCTGGAAGGATTTTGCCAAGAGTGCCTTGAAGTGTTCTAAGCTACCAATTCCTTCTCCAAAGAACCTCTCTCTTTCTCTCTTTTCACTAACCTCTTTATCCGCATAATATTTCCACTGCGTCTCAATCTCTGTCCCGTTCTTGAAGAAAGCCTCGCCAATGAAACGAGGCCGTCTAACAGCTAGGCCACCCACATCAACAACATCACTCAGAGCACGCTTAAGCCACACATAGTAAAAGTCGCTAAGCTCAGCATAAGGCACATCTCCCCTATATGGCGGGTCAGTAACGATTATGTCGAACTTCTCATTACCAAGCTTGTTAAGCACAGTAGCATCATCAAGCAGAACCCTAACTCTACTAAGGCTACCAGAAACAGCAGAAACAAGATAAGACAAACCGGTAATTATTGAGCTTAAGGATTTTGGCCATGAGCCTATAAATGTTGAGGTAGGATTTACATCGCACCAGTTCCAGTTCATAGCTATTCCACGCGTTGAGAGGGTTTCTCCTATTTTCCACCAAGTCGAGTCCCATCTAGTCGTTATTGAATTATAATTTACCAGTTTAGAAAACGCTATTGCAAGGTATGTTGTTATTGCCTCTGCGTACCTGTATGCCTCTTCCCTACTCCATCCTTGCTTAAGCTTCTCACCTTCTACTCTTTTACCAACTTCACGTATTAGCTTGACGAGCTTGACTAGGGTTAAGAGTTGGCGTGGGTTGAAAAGCTTGAACCATTTGCATGCACCTGTAGAGGTGCATACCATTAACTGTCTTCTTTCGTATTCTGGTATTGGTTCTGTTGGTATGTCAGGGTCTCCCCATATTTGTTGTAGTTTTTCTAAGGCTCTCCATAGTTTCTCGTTGTCTTCTTCTGTGGCTGGTTCGAATTTTAGCTCGTTGTTGTTTTGTTTGACCTTGACTAGTATTACTGGCCTTGCTGGGGATTTCTCTCTTAGTTCTTTTAGGCTTATTTTTCCTTCGAGGTATTTTTCTAGTAGCCTGTTCCATTCCCGTAGCGCGTATTTTACGTACCATACCTGTTCTTTTGTCTCTGAGTCTATTACTTTTTGTGTTATTTCGCCTCCGCAGTGAAGGCATATTGCTTTCTCTTTGCGTGCGTCTATGTTTGGTTGTCCGCGTAGCTTACTCCATCCAACGTAGATTTTCTTGCCGTCTACTTCTATTCCTACCGTTCTTCTACCTTCCCTGAAGGTCTTGATATCGTTGAGTTTATTTTGGTAGATTTTCTTTACGTCAACGACTCTGACCCTTATGCGATCCTCTATTTTTTCTGGCTCCATCCATGCTAGTGCTTTCCATATTTTCACTTTTTTCCCGCCGATTTTCTTCTCTCCTTGTACTCGTGCTAGCCACCAGTTTCCTATGAGGGGTGTCCAGTGGTTTCCGTGCTTGATCTCCCACGTGCCAATATATACTGCGACATCATCGTCGTATAGTTCCTTTATGTCTGGGTCTTCTCTGAGTTTCTCTATTATTTCTTTACCGTATCTTTCCACGTCTCTTGTTAGGTTTCTCCACTTAGGGTTTGTACCTGCTTTATATGGGTATTCGAGAACTGCCTTGAGGAATATGTGTGCTGTTGGGAGGAGTTCTACGGCTACAACTTTGGATAGTCCGAGTCTAAGAGCTTCTAGTGGTATGCTTCCGAAGCCTGCAAAGGGGTCTAGGAGGCTCTTGCCTTTAAAGTACTTCTCGTAGATGTCGCGTGGGATAGCGGGGTTGTATCTATGAGGGCTCTTCCACTTAGCTCTCTTATCATGCATTACATGGAGGTGGAGCATGCGTACGAATCTGTCTCTAGGATAATCATAAGGGAGAAGGGCTCCAGCAATAATGCTTCT
>JALVKZ010000208.1 GCA_027033675.1 Pyrodictiaceae archaeon
AGCGAGCTATCGAGAGGAATGGTCCAGAAAGTACTCGTTACAGCAGCTCTCATAGTGGACCCGAAGGTCTTGTTAATGGATGAGCCGATGGCCGGGATGGATCCGGAGTCCCAGCACGTGTTCAAGGAGGAGGTAAGAAAACTTGCAGCACGTGGAGTAACCGTGCTAATCTCAAGCCACTTGCTAGACATGGTTGAGAAGCTCTGTACGAGAGTAGGGATAATACACCAAGGTAGGCTAGTCGTAGAGGGAACTATTAGTGAGATAAAGAGGATGGCAGCTGAAGGACCAGGTAGTACATTAGAGGAGGTATTCTTGAAAGTCATAAGGAGCCGATGAGTATCTGGTGTAGCTTCATGGAGCTCTGCAAATCCTTTACGATCGCTAAGTATCTCCTAAAAGAGTATACAGTAAACCCGCTTCTGAAGAAGCATAGAAAGATATTCCTCGGAGTAGTAATAGCTGTTGTACTCCTAGTGACAGGCCTTGCTATCGCTGCATCGTTTCTCGCAAGTCCTCAGCAAGAGAAGAATAACACTACTAGCACTAGCCAGAGCATAGCTAATGATGTACGCTCTCTTATTCGCTCTGCAGGTCTAAACAAAGATAGAATTATTGACATCATTAGCTCGATGCTAATGCTCTATATAGTAATAAGTATAGTTAGGGGAGGGAAACTTGTTGTAAGTGGAGCGGCTTACGAACTAATACTCTCTCAACCCATCAGTATTGATACATATATCATGGGTGACACCCTCTACAAGGTCGTGCTAGGCCTGATGATTACGCCCTTTTATTTCTCATTTGTACCATCCGCACTTGCCCTAAACGGCAATGATTCAAAGGCATTACTTATCCCCTTTTCCCTATTCATAGTATTCTTCTTATTCGGCGAGATAAGTGGAAAGACGACAACAACTATCAGTAAGTTTCTTGAAGACCAGGGCTGGGCTAGACCTGCCAAGATAATACTTATTACTTATCTAGTTGTTGGTACTGCTCATTCGGCGATCATAAGGTATCCCTCTCCTCTACTCTCTACTCCTTTGAGGAGTTTATCAGAGCTACTTGTTTACCCCTTCACGATCTCCGAGACAATCAACGACATAATAGTATCTCTCCTTAAATCAATTCTTATAATAGCAGTATTCTTTACGTTATTCTTGCTTACAGCCAAATACATTACACCTGAAGATATTGCCCCACTCACAGAAATCACGAAGAAGAAAACAATTAAACGCATACAGAGAAAACGCTCAACGAGCTTCAGGTTTAACCCTGGCTCTATTGCTGCCCGAGAATATATTCTTAGGAGTAGTATTATGCGTATGGGACACGTACTAAGCATCGGGGCATTAATAACTATAGCAGCTGTAGCAGCATACATTACTAGGCATGTTATACTAATAATCTATGGACACGTGGGCATAGAGTCCTCGTACATAACATCCATTTTCGCACCATTAGTCATAATTATGGCCAGTAACGCTTTCATAAACATGCTCCTAGCAAGCGATATGACTGGCTACTGGATCTATAGAGTATACCTTGTTAGAATGGACTCTGTCGCATCTTCTCTAATGCTAAAATACCTTATTTATCTCTCTGAAGCATTATTCATAATATCTGTTATTGACATGGTCCTTTCACATAACTATTTATTCCTACTGTTCCCCTTAATTGCGCTACCATCAATGACTGTAGCAGCATTCCTAGCACTAGCCATACTAGTCTACTTCGCCTCTAAGAGAAGGATCGTAAAGTACAGGGAGACAAATATGACTATACTCGAGGAAACAGCCTCGTGGATAATCATGGTCTTGCTAATTGTATCTGTATTGGTATCTAAGACCGGGTATACAGCACTACTATCCGTTCATCCCTCACCAATAGCTGTCCTATCGATAGCTCTTTCATCTACGCTTTTATCCGCATTACTTTTTATAGCGCTATCAAGGATCCTGGCCAAGATTATGGAGAAATACGACCTCATACTATAGCCCAGCAATAATTCCTAAGAACACCGATTATCCTTCCCACGGCGTTCTCACGTCAGCTAGTGGCTTCGCTCCCTCGCAACTCCCTATACGTCGCGGCAACTCTTTCTTCGCGTAGATCAGTACTACTAGAGCCTAACCCTCTGAAGTATTATCCTTCTCCTTCACCAAAGATGTAGAGTCAACCTTAAGCTACACCTTTCTAGTCATAGATACTTAGACCCTTTCGGTTCGCTACCGCATAGTATTATTTTGAAAACTCTTTTCCTCCTGGCTTGTACGCCTACTTTACGGGAGTGATGACATTAATGAGTTCGGCCATAGTGTTAAAGGCACTGGCTATGGAGGTGAGATTACTGAGGGCTAAGCTAAGAGTCTATGATGCCATGATACGCGAGTTGGAAGAGAAGTACGGGATGAGCTCCGACGAGTTCCTTACTCGGTTTGAGAAGGGAGAACTCGGGGGACGAGGAGGATTATTTCATTTTGTGGAGCTACCTGAGAGCTAAGGCAGTGACACTTGAGAGGCTAAAGGAGCTTGAAAAAGAGATTCAAAGACTTCAAAGACTACGCTAGCTCATTCCGTGACGTTATTTACTCGTTTGAAGATGTTATCGTGGACTACAATATATCTATTGAAGAGGTTACTCCTAGGGAAGGCCTTATACGTGGAGTCATAGTGTTCCTTGATGGCTCGTGGCTCTATTTCCTCGGATATGTCTCAGTGACTCGGACAAAGTGATTAGCTCAGGCACAAGTACCACTACGAGGATCCGGAAGGTAAACTAATCCTCCGCTACAATAATGCATCTCGTTACCCTAAAGGCGGAATCACTCCATTATATCATAAACGCTTGAGTAGCAGCAATGATGGCAGGATAATATATGGCTGTAGAGACAAGCTATACAGAAAGATCTACAAGCGCAGGTTCTAACGATATGCTCCTCTTACGTGCTTCTAACCTACTTCGTCATACCATTACCTAAGAAGGGCTAAAGCTTGACTACCTCAACTCCCCTAGAGCGAGCATATGCCTCAACTTCCTTTCCCACCCATACTCCTGCTAGCGCTGGTCTTGGCCTTACCCCGGTCCTAGCCTCGTAAAGATCTGCTTTAGACAATACTATGCCCACATCAGAATGCAAAGGCTTTACCTTAACCTCGACTAGGAAGTGTTCCTCAGCTCCATCCTTCTCGGCTACGACTAATAGGTCTATGTCTTCCTCATCTATCCTATAGTTCCTTAATCTCTCCTTAATCCTATAGCCCTGGGCCGCTAGCTCCTCCATAACTATCCGTGAC
>JALVKZ010000209.1 GCA_027033675.1 Pyrodictiaceae archaeon
GGCTTTAATGAGTTCTTCTCTGCAACTGCTCTGCGAAGGCTCTCAACCTCTCTGCTAAGGATATTGACCTCATTTCTAAGAGGCTCTATTTTACGTAGGAGTGTTAGTAGCTTCTTTTTAGCCTCTATTAGGGGGGCTTTTTCTTCATAAGCTTTTAGCTCATCTCGAGCTCTTTCTAAGGCCTTAATCTTCTCTTCTAACTCCTCTATTTCTCTCCTTGTTCTCTCATATTCGCCTCTAAGAGTAATGAGTCTTGCAAGTCTCTTCTCAACATCCTTAAGTTCTTCATTAAGTCTGTCTACTTGTTCTCTAAGATCCTTGTACTTCTTTTCCCGTACATCTAGGAGCTTCTTTGACTCAGCGGCTTCTTTCTGAAGCTTTTCTAGCTCTCCAAGGTCTTTCTTGATTTGCTTAAGTCTCTCCTCTTCTCGTTGAAGAGCCTCCTTCTTGTACTTCATGGTCTTTTGCAGCGAGCGTATGATGTACGGTAACCTATCATATGCCTTCTCGATAGCTTTAAGCCTTAGAATACTATTTATGATGTCAAGGCGTTTATCCTTATTAGTGATTATCTCCTCTATTTGGCCCTGCCTAGTGATAACGAGTCTTTCTGCTACAGAGGGGTCTATTCCAAGTATCCTCCTTAACTCGGCTAGAACAGTTGATGACGTAGTTGCCACTGGTTTCGGCTTGCCATCGCTTATCTCGAAGAGGCGTGTCTCTGTTCTTCCTTGCCTAGATACGAGTTTTTGTATACGGTACTGTCGACCACTATGTATGAAGTCAAGAGTTATCCTCGCGAAGTGCGTGCCAAGTCTTATTATGCTATCCTTCTTGCTGCGTGGGTCTCGGCTATGTGTGCCGAAAAGCGCGTATGTGATCGCATCTATTATACTGGTTTTTCCCGCGCCGTTAGGGCCTACGATTGCGATTATTCCTCGGCCTAAGCTTATAACGCTTCTTCTATGGCTTAGGACGTTCTCTAGCTCTACTCTCTCGATTATCATTGTCATCCTACACCTCTATGCCGAAGTACTTTGCGAGCAGTTTCTCTGCCTGGATTATGGCGGCTTGCTTTGAGTCAAGGCTTAGCGTGTCTATGAGTTCCAGTGCTAACTTGGCTAGGCTCTCATCTCCTAGGAGCTCTTTGAGTATCTCATAATGGTTTATGTTAGCTGTGCTCTCTTGAACTGTTCTCGGTAATGAAGTATCCCTTGTGGCTGCTTGGAAGCGAAGAGTTAAGACGTGGGCACGTAGAAGTCTATCAATGGTGTCGTATACTGATGTTTTCTTCCCTTTGGGGACATTGTCAAGAACTATATGTACTATGGGCTTCTTCTTAGTTCTCGCCTCAACCCTTATTACTTCTTCTCTGATGCGTGCTATGAATGACTTAAACTCGTTATCGCTACTATATGTGTATCTATAGACAAACTGGGGCCTAGGGGATGTGAGCTTAACCTTATTGCTTGACAATGTTTTACCGGGCGTTATCTCGGCTAGGACTATGTAGCGGGTAGGTTGTGCCTCAGCCTCGTCGCGTTTAAGGGCCTCTGGGGACCCCGGGTACACTACAGCGCTTTCACCTATCGTGTACTTCTTGTAGAGGTGAATATGCCCCATGGCGTAGTACGAGTAGCCCTTGGGCAGCTCACCTAGCTCTAGTTCATACTCCGGGGATACTCCTCGAAGAGACTGGTGAAGAACTAAGATCGACGGGTGTTCGCTGTCTTGGCCCAGTCTTGTCAAAGCCTTCAAAAGCTGCTGCCTAGCACCAGGCCCCTTAGTGTTACGAAAGCCCGCTATACGTAGTCTTCCCTTACGCAGCCTAACATCCCGCTTCTCAGGCTCTCTCAGACCTATTACTTGTAACAGGCCTAGGCGCTCAAGAACCATTAATGGTGGCAGGACGCGTCTCTTAGGTATATCATGATCCCCCGGGATAACTATCAAAGGTATCTCTTTTTCACGGAGCTGTCTCAGATGAGGTATTGCGTGGTAATAGGCTTGTGGCGGGGGATTAACAGAGTCAAAGAAATCACCACTATGTATAACCGCGTCTACATGCTCCCTTATGGCCGTCTCAATTATTTCACTAAATACCTCGTAGATATCCATCTCGCGCTCGGATAAGCCATACTGGCGATACCCTAGATGAGTATCAGATGTATGGAGCACTACCAGGGAGTCCAAGAGTCCTCTCTTCCCTCCCTACCCAGCTCACCTAGTATACAGTAGTACTTCATAACATTGAGGACCAAAGATCATTAATATCGATGCTCTCTCGTTCCTGCTTACTGAGACTAAGCCACTCCGATACAACGTCTATATCTGAGCCCCCGAACCTGCCCTCGAACCGATCTATCTTTACCAGGGCTGGGATCCTTATCGCTGGGCCAACTACTATAGCCTCTCCGATATTAAGAGACGGTAGATGCGCTAACAGGTCATCACTAAGCCTCTCGCTTGCGGCTTGTATGTATCGCTGGTCACTTGGCTCAACTATTCGTAGAATAACCATTGTATTAGCCTGGCTCAGTATATCTGCATCAATGTTCTTTGGTCTCTGACTAACAATTATTAGGCCGACACCAAATTTTCTTCCCTCTCTAGCGATTCTGGCTAGCCAGTACTTAGTGAGAGTGTCTTCGTCGCGAGGAGCCAGTATGTGGGCCTCTTCAACAACGATGAGTACAGGGAATGGAATTCGACTGGAGCCGCTAATTCTATGCTTCTTGCGCTCAGCCAGCACTACGCGAAGCATATGGCTAACAACTACGTCGGCAGCGTCCCTATCAATCCTGCCCAGATCAACAACATTGATACAACCTGGTTTTATTAATGATGCAAGGTCTGGCGCGCTATCGTCTATTATCTCCGAGTAGCGGTCAAGGAGATTGTCTATCTTGTTCTGTAAAGCTATAGCCGCTACCGCCTCCTCTCTTCTAATACGGCTCCTATTACTAATTTTCTCCAAGATCTCTCTTAGCTCGTCAAAGAACTTTGCCTCGTGCTCGTCACGATTGCTAAGCTCGTCAAGAGCTCTCCTCAACACTCTCTCCTGGTTGTAAAATCTCCGCTCAACACCGAGAAGGGTCATTAGCTCCTGGACGCTAAGTGTCCATGGACTTATCTTAGCGCTAATAACGTTTAACTTGCCAGGTGCAATACCTGAGCTAACGTATTCTCCGTGGAAGTCAAAGATAAGCATTGTAGCGTTTATCCTTGATAAGCGGTCAGCTAGTACAGCAACAGTGTTGCTCTTCCCAGCACCTGTTACAGCGAGTATCGCAGTGTGT
>JALVKZ010000210.1 GCA_027033675.1 Pyrodictiaceae archaeon
TTCATGGTGTACGAGTCGCGCTTGAGGGGTAGGAGCCTCGAGGAGGCCTACTTGGAGCTAATAGCTAGGGCTGCTAGGGGCGAGAAGGTTGGTGCTTAGCCGCCTCGTAGCCATAGAGACTCGTAGGCTAATGGGTAAGCGCGTCGTACAAGCACTACTATTGCTCCCCGCTGTCCCGGTTATTGTTGCTGCTGTGCTCCGAGGCCACTACTTGCCAGTATTCGAGAAGCTCCGAAGCATAGGGATTGACACAAGCGAGCTCTGGCTAGTAGCGCTAGGCGTGACCCCCAAGGGCCTAGGAACAGTCATGGAGTATGCCGCCAGCGTTATGGGAGGGATGACTGTTCTCAACATAGCTAGTTTTGCCTGGCTAGTAGCAGTCATATTCGCTGCTTACCTATTCGCCTCAGACACAGCCTCGGGAAGGCTCTCGCTCCTCGTAACGAGGCCTGTGTCTCGCCGCGGCCTAGTAGCGGCGAAGACCATTGCAGCTTATCTCGTCCTACTGCTCCTCTTCCTCGAGGCCGGGCTAGCCGCCTATGCCTCCTTCTACATCCTGGCCGGGGGGCAGAGCATGCCCTGGCTCATACCAGTCTATGCTGTTCTTGCCGCCGCAGCGAGTATCCCGATGCTAGCCGTGACCGGGCTAATAGGGCTGAGGAGTGCTAAGAGCGGTACAACGATAGCAGCTGGCCTCGTAATATACTTCGTGCTGAGCATAGCGACTTCGCTCCTGGCGCTACCTTACATGATGCGGGGCGAGACGAGGGAGATGATGAGGGTAACGAGCTACGCTAACGCCGCGGAGCCCATACACTCCTTCATGCTCCCACGCCTAGTACTAGACGCCGCGGTCTCCGGGCTAGGAGCAAGCTACACGGTCTCGGGCATAGACGCCGGAATAGCTGTATCAACGCTACTAGCTGTATCAGCAGCCGCGACAACGATAGCGATAATAGGCCTAGTACTAGCCATGACCAAGTACTTTGAGCGACTAGACATAAAGGTACCTTAGTCCTTCTTGCAGCTAGACAAGACTTTCTCGACAAGCCCCTTACATGCCTCCAGCCTCCTTCTAGCCCTCAACGAGCCATGCCTAGCAGCCTTCAGAAGCCCTCGGACAGTCATGCATAGAAGCTCTTCCCAGCTAAGATTGTTTAGTCGGAGAGCTTGCTCAACAGCAACAGCCGAGGCTGGGCGGTCACGAGACTCCATGAATGGGAGCCACTCGTCACGAGCAACGCTGCGAACCCAGATACCTTCATCATTGATGACCACGGAGGCACCCGCGAAACCTTCTAGCACGACCTCGTAATCGCCCGGGGGAGGGGCAAGACAGGCAACAAGGTCGCGTACTGAGGACTCCTTGCTGCACGGGCACCGAGTCATCGCCGACCCTTAAGAAGAGCCAGTATTAACGATTGTTTAAATGAGTTAGGTGTGGCTGCTCATCGTTGCACAGGCTCGTCCTCCCCCTTCCAGGTTGGGCCCCAGCGTAAAATCATCGCAGCCACAGAGAATAGGGCCAAGAACCCCCAGTTATTAGTGCTATTCTAGTAAGCACCCTGAGAAAGTAGTAAGCATTTGCCTAGGCGCGTCTCCTGCGAAGCAGTCTTCTCAACAAGCTAGCTGAGCCCCTGGTGTCTCTGAGGCGACGAGGAGCGCAGAGGGTTACTGAGGTCTCCCTGCCCCTTAGAGCCTCTACCGCCTCCCATAGAGCTTCTTGCTCCCTCCTCGTTATCGGCTCCCTGTTCCTATAATCATGCTTGTTTATGAGGCTCTCTAGCCTCTTCCTTACATCCCTTAGCTTTCTCCTCTGCTGCTCTAAGAGCATGTCGCGGGCATCTTTGCCAAGGCCCTGTAGCACGAGGGCTAGGTGATGCCTACAGAGAATGGCTGGGCTCCGGGCATAGAGGCTGCGGAAGCCCTGGGACGCGTTGTAGCATCTCCTAAACTCGGCTACATAGATCTCCTCTGTCTCGCCAGCCGCCTGGCACACCGGACATGCCTCATCATCTAGTGGTACCTCTCCCCTAGAAAGGCGATCAATCAGCTCTGAGACCACGTCCTCATAGATAATAGCTGCACCAAGCCTCTCCGCGGTCTCGGGGCTCAGCGCTAGGCGGAGAAACAGCCAAGCGTGATGAGTACAGAGACCCCAACTCCTCCTAATCTCGCCGCGTACACCGGGGTCATTGACGTACTCATAGAGGATGTTCTTTATTACTTGTTTCTCGCTACTCTCAACTAGCCTGCATATAGGGCAACCGGGCTTCTCCAAGGCCTCGAGCAAATAAATGCTCGTAAGAGAGCTACACTTATCGTCCTCATCCTTCTTATCCTCCTGCAATTGCTTTCCCGAGACTAGTTGTTCGCATTAACCAGTCGGTATCATATACGCTGAGCGGTGTAGAGGCACCTTATCACCCGTAGTGGGGTATTTTTGTCCCATATCATCGCCTCTATGGTGAGACATGGTTGAAAAGCTGAGGAGACTAGGTCTTGATGCGCGGTAGTATTAGGCCCGGGTTCAAGCCCGATGAAGTAGACGCTGTTGCCTACGTGTTCTCGGCTGAGCTGGATAAGAGCCTAGAGAGAATTCGCGGAGTTAGCCGTGTTGCTGCCAAGGTATTGGAGCTAGGCGATTTCCGCGCTGGCCTCGAAGAGGCTACGCTTATCTATGATCCCGATAAGAGGCCGCACCGGATCATCCTGAGCGGTGCTGGCTCGCGCAGCGACTGGCTAGACTCTGTTGAGAGGCTAAGGGTTGGTGTCGCTTCTGCTGTCAAGCTTGCTCGCTCTAGGAAGCAGGTCAAGAGGCTAGGGATTGTTGTCAGCGAGGGCCTTGTCGAGGCTGCAGCAGCCGAGGCTGGTATGAGCACTGACTGGGTCATCGAACAACTAATGGCCGCGGCTGACATGGCTAATTATGCCTATTCTCTCCGAGGCAAGGAGGAGCCCCCGCACGTCTTGGCGGAGATAGGCGTAGTGCCCGGCACCGAGGATGTAGCTGAAAGAGCTAGGGCCATAGCGGAGGGCGTACGGGTGGCAAGGGATATTGGTAACGCACCACCCAGCGACATGAACCCGGAGAAGCTCGAGCACTTTGCCCGGGAACTAGCTGAGCGCCTCGGCCTAGGAATAAAGGTGCTCCACAGAGGAGATCTGGAGAGCCTGGGCATGGGCGGCATACTAGCCGTTGGGCGCGGAAGCGACATAGAGCCACGGCTAATCATACTAGAGTACCATGGCGGCGACGAGACAGTAGCACTAGTGGGTAAGGC
>JALVKZ010000211.1 GCA_027033675.1 Pyrodictiaceae archaeon
GCTACATACTTAGAGCCGCGCCTAATTTCGCGGTCACGTAGCTTCATGGTTGAACTAGTCTGTATTATAGTGTCCTCGGCATCTAGAAGCGCAAGGATTCCGCGGGGCAGCAGCTCAACTACAACGCTGAACACTTCGCTGCGATGCCGAAGCTTCATCCTAACTATTCTATCAAAACCTAGTTGTTCCGCATGCTCAAAGACGGTGCCACGTAGGTACTTACGCAGTCCCATAACGAATGGAGGCGGCATACCTTTCTCAGATACATCATACTTAGTGAAATGGAGTCTCTCGCCCGGCACAACTATTAGTCTCGTATCAACGCCTGCTAATTTGAATCGGAACAAGAAACCATTCTCATAAGCATATATATTGTGTAAACGACTGCCCTTTATTCTAGCATTAATCTCGCTTACCACGGCAACTACGTCGTAACTTGTCATACTTTTTTTAGGCTTAATCACTGCTGAAACCCTTTTCCATACTATTGTGCAAAAACATTAATCTAAGCACAATGATTTGTAACTTTAAGCGAGAAGATATTGTTATTAATCTCTCAAGATACATAGTGGCAAAAATGTATTCTAAGTAACTGATTTACTTCTTCTTCGCCTTTACTAAGTAGATGGATGCTCTCCTGTTGGGCGAATAGAGTTCTATTAGCCCCTCAGCCTCTAACCGCCTTAAGACTCGCTTGGCTAGGCTCAGTGCCATACTATACTTCTCTGCAAGAATATATGGGGTCAAGTATCTCTCCCTACGTATCTCTCGTACAATTCTCTTATAGAGATCCTCCGGCACGAATGCCGTATATTCTTTCCCGGCGCGCTCTGCCAAGCACAGCACCCGAGAGTAAAAGGCGCTTCTAGCCCCTATTCTTAAAAAGTAATGCGCCTATAGTACAATAAGAATAAACGACTGCTAGCGACCAATTAAAAACTAATCAAAAATAATGTAGTGTTTAAATAGATTGACAAAAATATTTTATTTAGCCTTCGGCTATTTTCTCGCCTTCCTCAGTAAGCTTATAGACTCCCTCCTCAACTTTTTCTACGAGGCCAAGCCGTCTAAGTTTCCTCATCTTTGCAGCAACCCTTCTAGCATCAAGACCAGCTTTAGCTGCTATCTCTTTAGGTCTTGCTGGTTTTCCTAGCTCCTTCATCGCTTCGAGAATAGCCATGTCTATCTCGTCAAGCTCTGACCTAAGAGCCATAAGGTCTCACCCCCTTCTTACTACTGAAACTCTTAGCCCTCACTTAGTATATTATATAACTAGAAGCATAGATGCTCCAGGTTTTAAGCATTTATTAATAAGTTACTATTATCTACTAAACATATCCTTATATATTGAACAAAATCTTATACAAAAATATATCACAAATTTCTAAACTTAGGTTATCTAAGCAGCTTCAGCGCTAGTTTTCTCCTTTCGCGCAACTTTCCTTAAGTTACGATAGTAGGCTTGCAGGGGATTACGTGTACCACAGTCGGCTTTACAAATACCAAGGGTTTTCATTTTTTCACAGCTGTATACAAGGTATTTCTTTCCCGAGCCACGTAGTCCTGCTAGGTGCTCGACTTGATAACGTGTTATCTTCTCGTTAAAATCCGGCATGTTTCTAAACAAGTCTACAACACTGTCGATCTCTGCACCTATGTTTAGCATAAAAGTTGCCAACGCGAATCGCTCGTGATGGCTAAGGTTCTCTCCTCTTCTAGCCCGTTCAACTAGATCTGCTATGCAAGGAGGGAATGCTTCCTCTACTATGACTCCCCTAGGTATGATTGCCTTTCCTCTACTGGTAAACCTTGGCCTACGTGACTCTGATAGGATTTTCCTCACTCTCTCTATTAGCTTATTGAGCAGCTCACTCAGCTCCTGGGATACCCCGTTAGATAAGGTACTTATCTGCTTTTCAATAAATATTGTTAATACTTCTTTAACTATTCTTAGAACTTGATCTCTCTTTAAATATATAAGTCCTCTTAGAACTGGCATGTTTATCGGTTTCCATGTCGGGTCTCCTAGGAGTCTCTTTGCAGCTTGAACATATTCTACAAAGGTCATGGAGAAGTCAAACACATTGTAAATAACAACGCCGCGAACAATGGCAACAGGTTCGCGATACAGTGCCTTTCTATAAACAAGACTACGTAGCCCCACATATCTGGCTATAGCCGCAATGACCTCATCTGGTTCATCCCTCATGAAGCTGTATGCACGTTCCGCCTCGCTGAGAGCAAGGCGTGAAATAAGCCACTTGTCGCCAATCAAGGACGAGGCCAATGACGCGAGATAATATGAGAGAACCTCTTCCTCAACGCTCGGGGCTGGTTTAGGTACTCTGCCCCTACTGATAACGCTTTCAATACGTTTCCATGCACTCTCAACTATACTTGGCTTTAGCTTTATGACCTGGTGAGGAAGGAGACCGTACTTACGAGTAGCTATTTCCTCGGGGTCCGCGAGGAAGGGATAAAGCTTGAGATCTATTATTGTGGCCTGGGGCAAGACCTTATCAACCGCCTTAGGCTCTACTAGGTAGGCACTGCGTACCCATTGAGAAGCATTACCCGAGGTAATAGCGTAAATAGGGTTTGGACAAATTAGGCAAGAAAGATCCTGGAGGTGCTTGGTAAGCAAATAGGGTTGTTAAAATGAATGAGAAGCCACATACACTTGTGCTCCATAGCCCTGGCATCGATGAAGCAGCTAGAGAGATAGCACAAGGCGTTGCACAGAAAGACTTCATAATCATGTTGGCAAGGTGCAGCGTAGAATATGAAGGAAGAGGGGCAAGTAAGCTTGGTCCAGGTGATCGCCTCATAATAGTAAAGCCTGACGGAGCTGTACTCGTGCATAGACCTACGGGATATTCGCCGGTAAACTGGCAACCAGAGAGTCACGTCATTAATGTAGATACCTTGAGAGATAGTATAGTGCTGCGAAGCGTGAGACGGAGACCTAAAGAGATACTAGTCATCAGACTGGAGCAGGTATATCTCCTTGTTAGGGCTAGAGAACTCATCGATAAAGCGGAATTTATAGAGTACATGGACGAGACCGAGATATCTGATTACATAGCTCGGCACCCCGAGGTGATTGAACAAGGGCTTCAGATCATTTCGCGTGAACGAAGAGTGGGCGAGGGATACGTAGACATACTGGCGAGGGACAAGGACAACAATTACGTTATTATCGAGGTAAAGCGTATCACAGCAAACGAGGATGCAGTTAAACAACTCTATAGCTACGTAGAGGAGCTTCGGAAAGCCAA
>JALVKZ010000212.1 GCA_027033675.1 Pyrodictiaceae archaeon
TCGTAGACCTTGCCCTCTCTTCTACGAATAAACTCAACTATGTCATCTACGTCAAGGTTATCGAATATCTTGTACTCCTCGAAATCCCTTAGTATCTCGTACTCCTCGTCACGAAACATCCTAGTTATCTCTTCATAGCCCTCATTATTGAACTTGAACGTAGCAGCAAGTAATAGCTGGGCGAACTTGAACTTACCACGGATTATCCTATCGATATCCCGTGGCAGGCTCGGAGCGCACTCTAGCAAGTACTTCTTAAAACTGCTACGTAGCTCGTTCCAGAGCTCGACTCGTTCCTCTACGCTAAAGGTTCTACTAAGGCTCTCCAAGTCCTCTCTTAGCACGACCTCGGCTATGCCTAGGTACTTATCCGGGTTACAGCTCCCGCTCATGGCCCTCGACCTCGCCTATGTATGAGAGTTCTTGGACAAGCCTATTGTATACGTGCACGACAGCCTCCCCATACCCCTCGGCCACGAATCTTAGAATAGAGCCACCCGGGCCCGGCATGATGCTCACCCTGACCCTGGCTACTCCCTTCTTGGTTGAGACAGTGTATGTTCTCTCTCCACGCGTCTCCGAGACTAGGATCCCCCTGAGGCGGGCGAGAACCAGGTTTAGAGCACCCCAGGCCTCTTCCGGGCTCATCCTCGTCCTCACTACACCCTCTAGGCTGAGAGGCTCGAGCTGAAACTCTGGCTCCCTTAGCTGGTAGATGGACACCTTCTCTCTCGGTATCTTGGAGTATAGTTCCTCCACGAGGCTTATCATGTTATCCGGACTAGTATCTATGAAGAGTATTGCTCCACTAGGCTTCTCAACCCTAACCCTATCCCTCCACTTATCAAGCAGGTACTCTAAGCGCTTCCTCTCAGCCTCCGAGCTATAACGGACAACTAGCAAGTAGATCCCCGCACACCTCTGTGTAGAGACTAGCCCGCCGGAAGTATAAAAGATTTCTCCGAAACTGGAGGCTACTCAGAGACTCCAATAAATCGGAGATACACGGAAACACCATGATAGGCGCCAGATACGGTGCAACATCCAGGCTGGAGACAATATTGGCAACCCTTTAAAGCAACCCCTACAGTTCCCCATATATGGATGAGTCTTGTCAGGCTTCGAGAACCTCTACAGCATCGTGTGGAGCGTGAAGGGCAGAGAAGAGAGACACATTCTTAGCGACTACCCCGTCTTCATAGGCAGGCTAGGAAAGAAGCCACCTAGCCTAGGTAGCTTTAACCCGCTCAAGGTTTACATATATCACGAAAAGAGCGGAAAAATCAGATACACGGGGATAGTATCGATTGCTGTAAGTCGTTACCATGTAAAGCTCGAGGCGGGAGAAGAGGGAATATACCTAATAGACCACGGCCCTGAGGGAAAGGGCTCCAAGAACGGTACATACCTTAACGGCGAGAGGCTAGAACCCGGCGAGAGAGTACTGCTAAGGCCTGGGGATAGCTTCCAACTAGGCCGATCAGGGCCAGTATTCACGCTCACAGTAGTGGCTGGCAAGAAGGAGGCAATAGTGCTTAGAGAAGGCGTCCCAGCGATAATGCCCAAACCTATCGCCGAGAAGCTAGCAACAGCCCCGGGCATAGAGGTAAAATCCTACGACGAGTCAACAGCAATGGTTGTTCCAAGAACTAGCCGAGATAAGATAACAGCTGGTGACCTCGTTGTCCATTTAGAGAAGCTACCAGAGAGAATGAGAGAGCTTAGAACACTCACATTCATGGAGCAAGTAGTTACTGACGCGATAGAGCTAATCCAGAACGGGTACGAGAGCGAGAAGCTTAGAACAATTCTTGCAAAACTCGAGCTAGATATCTATAGAGACACATTAATCAGGATAGGCGGAGAGAACGTGAAACAAGCCTATAACCAGTTGCTGGACCTAATCAGGGTGGGAGGTCTATCAGATACGGGTATTCTTGAGCAGAGACTCCAAGAATTCAGATCATTGCTAAGAGAGTTGCTACGCACCATAATGTAAGCGGGCTAGTGCCAGAGAAGAGGATAAGGATCTGCAAGGAGAGGATAAGCGACAATAGCTATTTTCGCTGGCTCCTGAAAAGTCTTGTCTTCTTACTAGACTCTACATATATGCAACCTGATGCCTTCATAGGGTACCAAGGCCGGCGAAAAGAGGAGTAGAAAACAGTTAATGAATGGTTATTCCTGCTTTCTCTGCTCGTAGAGTACTGGGCGGAAGGCGACTCCGTATGCTATTAGGCCGTGTTCGCCGTCTCTCTTGATCCTTCTTAGTACTGCTTCAACTCTCATGCCGGTCTTGATCTCCTCTGGGTCTATGTCTGTGAGTGGTGCTAGTACTCTCGCACCGTTGTCTAGCCTAACTATTGCTATTGGTAGTGGTGCCTTGTCGCGGAACCTGTCCATAACGGTGTATATGATCGTGTAGGTCTCAACTATCCCTGTTCTGGGTAGCTCCACGTCCTCTAGGTCGCGCGAGCCGCAGGCAGGGCAGGCTGGCCTAGGCGGGTAGATTATCCTCCCGCATTTCTTGCAGCGCTTGCCTACTAGGCGGTATCTTGGTACTCTTTCCCTCCATACCCTTGCAGGCGAGATGGATATGGGCATACTGGGTACTCACCTCCAATGAGCCGTGGCTATATGTGTCTCAAAACGTGGACCGAGAGACTTGAGCCATCGCCGCCCATGTTAGTGGTTAGGCCTGTCTCGGCTCCGTCTACTCTTAGTCCTGGGAAGTCGCCTCGGAGCTGCATCGCTATCTCGGCTACCTGGTAGACACCAGTGGTTCCTACCGGGTGTCCTCTTGCCTTGAGTCCGCCGCTTGGGTTTGCTGTTGGCTTGTCGCCGGGGTGGAATCTTCCCTCGTTGAGCAGTTTTGCTGCTTGGCCTTGGGGCGCGAAGCCTAGCTCCTCTAGGAGCATTACCCCGTTTATGGTGAAGGCGTCATGTATCTCTACCACGTCTATGTCATTGGGCTCTAGGCCTGCCATCTTGTAGGCTTTCTCAGCCGCTATACGGGCTGCTGGTATCCTGTCAAGACTATCGCGGTTTGTTAGCTCAACTGTGTCCACGGCCATCCATGCCCCGGCTATATATACCTCTGGCTTATTGGGCAGCTTCTTCGCAAGCTCCTCTGAGACGAGGAGCACGGCTGCCGAGCCATCTCCTATGGGGCTGCTATCGAGGAGCCTTATAGGGTCGGCTACTACCTGGCTCTTTGCCACATCCTCTTTTGTTATCTTCCTGCGGAACTGTGCATAGGGGTTGCTGACCGCGTTGCT
>JALVKZ010000213.1 GCA_027033675.1 Pyrodictiaceae archaeon
GAGTCATGACGATGAGCAAGAACAAGTTAATTGCTACCCCGTATGATAAGTAAATCATTGCGCCGTAGAGCTTGTACCCTGTATAGAGTTTCTCTAGGAGCTTCTCCAGCGTAGCCACTAGTTCCCTTTGCTCAGCCACGCTCCTTCACACTCCCCTGGGATATACTGGTACTTTTCCGGAGCTAAGCCTTGTCCAGGGACTTTGCGCAGCAGAGCCCGTGTCAGGGGCCTAAGCCGTGCCTACTTACTAGGGTAACGCTTTTATACGGTGCCCAGGAGGCACCTAGTTCACAGCCGAAGAGACCCTATGTCTAGAGCTTTGTGGAGGGGGACCGCTTGGATTCGCATGGCTACTAGATAGCGAGACCTGCTTACAATGCCTCTATGGTAGTAGGGAGAAGCTTGGACTAGGCCGCGACAAGATACAAGAAATCCTGGCAAAGTACCGTGGCTCTCGTACCCGTGTCTTCGTCGAGACCTATCGCATCCTACGAGTAGATGGCATGGATCCCTTGCGTAGTGTTAAGCAGAGGCTAAATAACCAAGCACTAGGTGCTTTAGAGGAACTGGCCCCCAAGATCCTGGAGGAGCGTGACCTCCTCAACGTCCTTGGAGCCGCTGCCCTAGCTAATAGCGTGGATATATGGTTGCCGGGTAGGAGCGAGACTGGGCTAGTTCTCGAGGGCAGGGTCAAGTTCGTTAACGTGGAGAAAGCTCGGCGAATACTGGGCAATGCGGGCCTTGTTGTCTATCTCTTAGACAACTCTGGGGAAGCTGTAATAGATATTGTGGCTGCCCTAAAACTAGCCATGGAGGGGAAGGAGGTAGTCCTCATTGCCCGTGGAGAGCCCTACGAGCTTGATGTGACGGTTGAGGAGGCTCAGAGGCTCCTAATAGAGGTTGCTAGGAGGCTTAGGACGAGTACTAAGAGGGTAAGGGTGGTGAGCACGGGGAGTGCTTACCCCGGGTTCGCCACAGGCCTTGTATCTAGCAAGGTAGCGTACCTATTGGTTGACGCCGACGCTGTCGTGTCAAAGGGCATTGCCAACTACGAGGCCTTGCTGGAGTACTGTAGCACAACACCCGAGAAAACCATCGCGGCTCTGCGGGCGAAGTGCGCCCCGATAGCACGCATACTTGGAGCCGAGAGGGATGATGCGGTAGTAGCTGCTGGGTATAGGTGCATGAGGCCATGAAGCCCCGCATCCTGGTAACGGATAGTCTCCACAAGGTATTCTGGGAGGCACTAGGCCCCTGTGCCGATATAGAGCAGAGAAGGGGCTTGGGCAAAGAGGAGCTGGTGAAACTTGTACCGGGCTACGATGTCCTCGTGGTGAGGAGCCGTACAAGAGTTGACCGCGACGTGTTGGTCGCTGGTAGGCAGGGTAGGCTACGCCTCGTTGTACGAGCAGGTGTTGGCTTGGACAACATAGACCTAGAGGCGGCCAAGCAGTACGAGATAGAGGTTGTCAACACCCCGACTGCTTCTAGCCAGAGCGTAGCAGAGCTAGCAATAGGGCTAATGATAGCAGCTGCTCGTGGCATCGCGTGGCTTAACCACCGCGCAAGACAGGGGGCTTGGAGCAAGGAGAGAGGCCTAGAGCTCTACGGCAAGACCCTACTCGTAGTGGGATTCGGTAGAATTGGTAGAAGGGTAGCAATGCTCGCTAAGGCCCTCGGGCTCAGAGTAAAAGCATACGACGTAGTAGACATAACTAGTATGGCGAGGAGCCTCGGCGTAGAGCCAGTCAGGGATCTCTGTGAGGCGCTTGGAGAAGCCGACCTGGTAACAATACACGTGCCCCTGACCAAGCAGACCTACCACCTCTTCGGTGACAAGCTATTCGACTGCCTCAAGCCGGGAGCAATACTAGTCAATACTTCAAGGGGCGCAGTGGTTGACCCGGAGGCTCTCTTGAGGGCCCTCGAGACAGGCAAGGTATATGCCGCTGGCCTTGACGTGCTTGAACATGAGCCGCCGGTAACGGATGCTGAGAGGAAGCTATTGGAGCACCCCAGGGTGGTGATAACGCCGCACATAGGCGCCTCAACCGAGGAGGCGCAGTACAGGGTAGCAGTGCTAGCGGCGGCGAAGATAGCTGAGAAGCTGGGACTAGAGTGCCCAGAGACCCGCAGCATAGTAGCCAGGGTGTGCAAGGAGCTAGACTCAATGGGCCTAGGCTGCTAAGAACCAAGAGCAGAGACAAAGAGGGATGAACCGGCCATGGTTCTCCTTACTCCCGGGCCAGTTGAGGTCGCTGAGGGAGTGCGTAGAGCAGCGGCACGGGAGATGATTAGTCACCGGGGCCCAGAGTTCCGAGAACTACTCGAGGAGACAACAACGCTGCTAGCAAGGCTCGGCGATGCGGAGGAGGCTCTCCTCCTCGCTGGCTCTGGGACAACAGCTGTCGATGCGATGACGTGGAGCCTAGTGCCCCGAGGTGCAAGGGTCCTAGCCCTCGTATGGGGCGAGTTCGGTGAACGCTTCGCCCAGTCAGCGATGCTGCGAGGAGCACTTGTCGAGGCCAAGGAGTACAGGTGGGGAGAAGCACCTGGCCCAGAAGAGGTAACAGCGCTGCTCGAAGAGGACAATTACGAGTACGTCCTCCTAGTCCACAACGAGACCAGTACTGGGCTCGCTTACCGGGACATAGAGGAGGTAGCCAAGGAGGCGAGGAGGCACGGAGCCAAACTACTAGTTGACAGTGTCTCCGGGTTCCCCGTGGAGGAGCTAAGCCTAGGCAACGGGGTATATTCAGTGGCAACTGCTAGTCACAAGGCTTTAGCAGCGCCACCTGGTGTAGCAATAGTGTTGTTGAGCCACGAGGCTGTAGAGGAGCTGGAGCAGAGGGGGAAGCAGAGCAAGGACGTCCCACCAGTCCTTGACCTTGCTAGGTATCATTGGTTCCTAGCGAGTCGCCGCGAAACGCCATTCACTCCAGCAGTCTCAACCATCTATGCTCTGAGAGAGGCCCTCCTAGCGATAACCGAGAAAGGGGTTGAGGAGCTGAGAAGGGAGCACATGGAACGCGCCAGAGTACTCTACGAGGAGCTACCGCGCAGCGGCTACAAGCCCCTCGTCTCGAATAAGCGCTACAGAAGCAACACGGTGACCGCCTTCCGGGTACCAAGCTGCCTAGACGCGGTAATGATCAAGGAGGAGCTAGGCCGCAGGGGCTACACCATAGCCACTGGGATGGGCGAGCTAAAGAAGAGCGTCATACGTATAGGAGTGATGGGAGACATAGACAGAAGAAACGTCGAGAACGTGGCAACGA
>JALVKZ010000214.1 GCA_027033675.1 Pyrodictiaceae archaeon
AAGAGGACTATCTATTGGAAAGCAGCTAGCAGCCCTCGCAGGAGCATATGCCAAGGCACAGGAAGGCCTAGTAGATGCAGCACTAAGCATTATTGATAGAGTTGTAGAGAGTGAGGAGTTAAGGAGGGTAATTGATCCTCTCTGTCTTCGAAGAGAGCTTATTAATACCTATGAATCGGGGAGAGGCACTCCGCATAAGTGCCTAGCAATAGGACTACTCTTAGAGACTCGGTAACACTTCTAGAGAAATAAGCCTAGTAAGACTTATGTATCCTAACAATATGTAGGAGAGAGCTATTAGCGGGAAGAAATAGGGCTAAGGAAATGAGGAGAAAGGTACCCTTAGTAGTTATGATGCTTCTAGTAGGGCTCTTCTTAGCCTCTCTACAGTCTCTGAGCTATCAACAGGAATGGCTAAGTGGCTGGAAATACCGAAGACCTATCATGATTAGGAGCAGCCAGACACTAGAGGATTATCAAGTACGCCTAGTACTGGACACTCATACCTTAGTGGCCGCGGGGAAGATGAAGAGTGATTGTGGCGATCTACGTTTCACGCTTAGCGATGGAGTTACTGAGCTACCTTATTGGATAGAGACGGGATGCAATACTAGTAAGACAGTAGTATGGGTTAGAATACCCCTTCTAGAAGCCAATAAGACCAATACCATATATATGTATTATGGCAACCCCGCTGCACACTCAGCGAGTAATGGTAGCAAGGTCTTTGTATTCTTCGATGATTTCTCGAGGAGTACTTTGGGAGATAAGTGGGTACAGACCTATGGCTCAAAAAGAGCCGTGAGCATTAGGGATGGCAAACTAGTACTCCGTCCATACGAGGACAGCGACTCTGACGGAGTATATGTTAGGACTAGTCTTCGCTTCATGTACGGAGACTATATTGTTCACGTAAAGTACTGCACCTATTACCGAGACCAGGGCAGCGATGACCTTGACGCCGATACGCCTTTCATAAGCCCCCATTCCAAGGAGTCCGGGTACAAGGGTGATGGCGATAACCCCGGAGAAATAGTCGTTTACAACGCTGACCCAAGTAATGGGGGAACAATAATCCTATGGGGATACGGCTCGGATAATGTTTTCGACTCGGGGAAACATACTCCGGGCTGTCACTATGTTGTTCTTTACCCGTTTAGCGATAAAGCGTGTGCAACAATAGACGAGGCAAGTGGCTGTATTAAGATAGCTAAGTCGTCTCTCCCTTACTACTATATCTACTTCGCTATTGATAGTAGTGCTAGGGGGAACTGGCTAGCTGTGGACCATGTTTTCGTAAACAAGTATTCCGCCAACGAGCCAGTAGCTAGTATTGGCTTGGAGGAAGCATTTACACCAGTAATGACCGTTACTAGGACACTAACGCTTACACTAACTAGTACGAGGACCATCACGAAGACACTAGTCGTGACCAAGAGCGTCACGGGCAGAGCAACAGTGACAAAAACAATCACTATCACGAGTCCCATAACTATTAGCTCTGTAAGGCTTGTTGAGAAAACAATACCAGTTACGAAGACAACTACTCTCTACATGACAAGCTATGTTACGAAGACACTAAGCCCCACTAATAACTCGGCAAGCACGGTTATAGAGAATGAGCCATCACCCATATCCATTGCTATAGCTTTCACAGTACTAGCTGCTGCTATACTCTGTACTGCTCTCAGAAACCGATAGTACTGTATCGAGGTAACACTAATTACCATGAGGCTGGTCTCTTGTCTAAAAGTGGGATTAGTGTGAATCTGAAGCCGAGTGAAGCTGCAGTCCTACTAGCGATTAGTAACGGGATAGACAGTCTAGAGGCTATAGCTAGAGCGCTTAATGTTTCCAAGGATACGGCTAGGCAAATAATCGAGGAGTTGGAGGCTAAGGGGCTAGTAGAGGTGCATGAGGAGGGAAGGATAATTAGAAGGAAGAGGCTAAGGCTCACGAGACAAGGCCTCGACGCGCTAGCTGAGGCCAGAAGACAACTAGACGAGCTCCTAGAAGCCTATCGGCATTACCGTAAAGAGAAAATGCTTCCCCCGAGCTGGTCCTGGGGCCTTGACGAGTTCCTGCTAGCTCTACCCCTCTTGGCCCTGCTGGGTATAGTGCCTGCTGTCGAGATAATAGAGCTATTAGGAAACATGGCCATGGAGTCAAGCGATATCATGGATTACGAGGAGGAAGACTATGACGAGATGGGTGATGACTGGGCATTTGACGAGTAAGGAAAATAAGCCAGCGAAATGATGCATAGATACTGTTTACTTAACGATGAATACGACCGTACGGCATGGGTCTCTCCACTCTCTGTGAACAGGGTCCCATATGAATCTTAGCTTTTTACAAAGATTGTGGCTCCCGTGATAAGGGTACCAGGCTAGGTGCGCTTTCACATAGACAACGCTATCGCTTCTCGTTAGGCTATCGCAGCCGCTTTGCACATACTTCTTAACGATCTCGGGTACCTTGTTAAATGGTGGTAAGCCACTTGGATTATACATGAACATGTGCAGGTACCATCCAGATGCCCATAGTACTTCAACTCTAACAGTGTTGTTCTGGAACACGGTTATTCTTACTACGTGGTCTCCATAGTTAAACCCGTGCCCGTTCTTGTTATTGGGTGTCCATAGGTCCTCGAAGCATGCCAACGCGTCAACAACTACGCTTGAGGGATCGTTTACTAGCTTGCGTAGCGTGAACCGCATCGTGTTGCCTCTGATATCTGTTATTGATACTCTATAGTCCTTGGAGGCCCTAGTGGGGTTGATGAATATTATTAGTGGCCCTGCGCTTAGTAGTTTATGTATGCCTATTTCTCTTAGGTCTACGCTGTTAGTGTTCTTTATTACTATTCCACGCCCCTCCTTACTATATACGTAGTCTCCACTGATATATCTATACATGTAGTACCCTGTAACCAGGCTAGCATATACCCAGTGAATCTGGCGCCAATCCGTGGTCAAGCCAGCAGGGTTTAAGCTAGCCCTAGGACAACTATATGGATTTGAATAAAGTATTGTTCTCCCAACAACTATGCCTATCATTGTACTAGCAGGCATCATCGTTACAGCCACGGGTGGCGAGCCAACCGTAAGCCCTGTACTAGTAGAGAAAACGAGCCTAACCATGCCAGTATAGATTCTGCCAGGCATTGCTAGGAGAGGAATAGTGACAACCGCCACACTTCCCGGCTTTATCGTCACCGAGGGCGATAGACTAGCATCCGCTAGGAGTCTCCCCGCGGGATCATATATGTATACATGGGTTACCCTGTACTGTCCCCCCAAGCTATGGACATATGCTAGAATATAGCCCGGGCCAGCATAGACAGCCTCAACCTTGACACCCTTTGAGTATATCTCGCTAATAGCGCTACTAACAACTCCCGATGGACTCGATACCGGGCTCCTAACCCAAATATACACAGTTACTACTGTAATCAGGACTATGAGAATAATTATAGCCCCGCTAATAACAGGGCTAATGCTCCTCAAGGACCCCATATACCACGTTATTATCTAAAACAAGCTCAGTATTAATAATAATTCCTCCCAGCTTTGCTTAGAAGCCGTATCTGAGACACCTTTAGCCAACACAAGGTAGTAACAAGGTGCAAGAATTGACGGGGCCCTAAGACGTAATCAGTACTAAATGATTGTATAGAGGCCGCGAAGACCGTAGCACTAGATGAAGTAGCGTGCATCCTCTCTACTCTTCTCCCGAGGACTCTCAGCCTCTAAGACATAGGCTGCCTGTCCGCCGAGATAGACCCTAGCATATATTCTTGGAGGTTTGCCTCTCGTTAGCTCCCCTATCTTGCCGCACTTGTTTAGCTCCTTGACTCCTATCTCTACTAGCATCTGTCCCTGGAACATATAGAAGCCTATTGGAATATCCCTCCTTTCCCGGGAGCTGGGCAGTTCTACCTTCTTAAACCCCGCTGCTACGAGTTCCTTAGTTGCTTTCTCCTCCAGTCTGTCAAGTATCTCCATGAACTCGTGGCTGCAGCTATTGAGCTCGAGTATCCTTGGGCACTCTCTCTCAATGCTCCTCTGTAGCTCGTTAATAACCTTCTGGACTATGAGGAGTGGAGCAGGGACACCGAGCTGAGCGGCCTCCGGAGCCCTAGTAGTGTAGGCTGGCATGGCTATCGCCGCGGAAAACCCTATGTGCTAGATACCCGTGTCCGAGTTGTGGGAGATAAGAAGCCCCCATATATCTTGCGCTACCCTTCCCGGCGCTTATGCCGGTGCTTCATCCCGCGAAGTTGCTCTACAGCGTGCTCAGCTACCCCGAGTAATAGCTCAGCCATTGTTCTCGCGGCGTCCGGGTTCCCGGGGCTAACTGCTATTAGTCGCCCAGAGAAGCCGCAGCCAAGGGCACGACTAAGCACGGCATTAGCCACGCCCTTCTCGAGGCTGCGACGCCGGAACTCCTCGCCTATACCGGGTAGTACTCGGTCACAAATCCTCGCAGCAATATCGGCCGTTATGTCCCTAGGATTGGGCCCAGTACCGCCAGTAGCCAGTACTACATCGGCTACGCGGAGAGCCTCAGCTAGCGCCCACAGTATCTCAACGGGGTTGTTGCCGACTATGAGTCTCTTGACTAGCTTGTGGCCCTTCTTCTCCAAGAGCTTCTCTATGACCGGGGTAGTCTCGTCTAGCTCCGGGTTCTCCTTTACCCGGTCACTTGTAATAACTAGGGCCCAGCGCAACAAGGGTAGTAACACCACTTCTAGCTATGCAGCGGCGATAAGGCTATGAAGGTTTCCTAGGAGGAACACTGGAAAGGCAGGGGCATAACTGACGGGCTTAGAGAAGTCCTCTTTCCACGTCCTTTGCTAGTTACTAGAGGGCTTAGGCATTGCCTAGTACTAGGCTCTATGTAGTAATGATTTTCACGCTATACTTGTTAATAGCCCTCTGCTCCCCAGTACTTGTCTCAGCCCACATTATGAGCCCTGGCCTCCCCCATGTTGTTAACGGATCTATAATACTGGGAAGCAACGTTATCCGTTACATGGTACTAGCACTGCCTCTCGTAGGGAACTCCGGCAAAGTATTCATAGCCTATAAACTGGTTTCCGGGAACCACTCGATATACATTAAGACCAACATAGAGGGAAGCAATGCCGTAAAAGCTATCCCAGAGAGTTTTACTACTAGGCTTAGCGCCAATAAACCAATAGACTGCATAGAGGTAAACTTAACCAGAACAGGCAGCGGGGCTAAGCAAGCCAAAGTAGTTCTTAGGGTCAATGTAACCAATGGAGCTATTTATAATAGCTCATCGACTAGCGTAGTGCTGGCCGGCTTTGGCACGAATGAGAACATACCAGGACAAGTAATAGCTAGCCTCGTAGCATCACTCTCATTAACCGTAGCAATACCGATTGTAATGCTCCGCGCCTCTAAGAGGAGAGCATTGCTCCTAGTAGTGCTCCTAGCGGCTACCGTTATACTCGTCGCAGCTCCTCTCTATGCTATAGATAATACATGCAGATCCGAGAAGGGCTTAGCGCTCTACTACATAGCTAATACTAGTGTTGGCCCGAAGCTCATCTACCTTTATGTAAGAGGCGAGGACCATCTAGTGGAGACAATACACTTCAAAAACAATTGTCCATACATCAAAACAATGAACAAGTGCCCAGCTCCTCTCTGCCTAGGCAAGACCAGCAGTGCTAAGCTCATTAGAGGAACCGGGTTTTACTACATGAATGCTTTGAGGGATGCAATAGAGGCCAGGAACTCTAGCTTCCTAGCCTATTACAGTAGCTGTGGCTACCTCTTCCTCTACATTGACAAACTCCACGGCGTGTCAATGGGCTTACAGGCAAGCACTGGGTATGAGCCGCCGCTTAAGCTGAGCTACTACGTGGAGGTGCTTATTGCTCCTCCTCTTCTAGCCGCCTTGTTCTCCTCGGTTATCATTTATCTGAGAAACCGGAGGAGGAGAGCGTGGACGAGGCAATAATTGCTAAGGGGCTCTATAAGAGGTACAAGCGTGTACAAGCCCTTAGAGGAGTGACATTCAAGGTGCCAAGGGGGAGAGTATTCGGGCTCCTTGGACCAAATGGCGCCGGTAAATCCACTACTATAAAGATACTCGTGGGCCTCATAAAGCCTGATAAGGGAGAAGCCCTGATATTTGGCAAGAGGGCGGGAAGCACCGGGGCTAAGTCCCTGTTAGGCTATGCACCGGAGAGGTTCTCCATAGGGAATAATTGGAGGCTCATAGACTTCCTAGTCTATGTAGGCCGGCTCCACGGTCTCTCGGAGAGGCTTGCAGCTGAGAGAGCGCTGTACTTGCTTGAGTGGGCTGGGCTAGGTGGCTACGAGGAGGAGAAGTTCGGCAACCTCTCGGCTGGGATGAAGAAGAGGTTCGGGCTAGTACAGGCACTAATAAGTGACCCGGAGATACTAATCCTTGATGAGCCCACTGAGCACTTGGACGCTATTGGTAGATTAGAGGTGCTAAACAGGATTAGAGAACTAGCTTCTCGCGGCAAGACGATACTGTTGTCAACGCATGTCTTAGCCGAGGCCGACTATGTTGTCGACTCCTTTGCCATAATGAATAGGGGCAGGATAATCTATCACGGCTCGAGGCTGGATGTGCAAGGCGTTGTAAGAATAGTTGTTGATAAGCCCGCAGAGTTCGAGAAAGCCCTGCACAGGGCTGGACTCGAGTACAGTATTTCCGGGAACGAGTTCATAGTTGAGACCAGCGGGGTCGAGGACGAGAAGCTTGTGCTTAGAATATGCCTAGACAACAATATACGTGTAATAAGATACGATACAAGCTCCTCTATATCGGATATATTTATGAGGATTGTAGGGGCTGAGAAAAGGTGAAGCGGCTCCCCCTGCTCCTGCGCTTGGAGCTTGAGCGAGTAGCTGGCAGCGGGGCGGTTATCGCGTTTGCGGTGTTCGTGCTCTTGCCTACATTGATATTCATGTATGTTGGGCTCCTCTTCTGGGCCCCACTATCGAGGCAAGCGATAGAGGTATTGCGGCTAATTAGGCCAGGTGTAGATGTATATCATAACTTGTTCAATGACTATATCAGCGCTGTCAAGTCGCTAACTGGGCTTGTACTAGGGTTTTGGGCTGGTTTCCCTATGCTAGTAATGGTTTCCATAGTTATAGCTGTGCTCATAAGCGGCGAGAGAGCTAGTGGCACCTTCGAGCTACTCGTAACAAGGCCCGTGGCTAGAGGGGAGCTTGTTCTCTCCCGTATATTATCGTTCATCTTCCTGTCCCTGGTCATCCTCCTCGTAGCTAATACGCTGAACATAGCTACAATAGCTCTCAGCCTCTATAATGGGCTAGGGCTCCGAGTAGTCGTTAGGGCACTACAGGACGCATGGAAGTATATCGCATACTACACAGCTGCTTCGTGGCTATATGTCTTAGCTGTTACCTCTCTGAGCCTGGTCACCGCCATTTATTCTAGGAGGACTTTTCTACCAGTCCTAGCAGTACTTGGCTACTATATATCAATTACAGCTCTCCCAGGATTTGCTAATGCAGTGACCCATGGACTCATAGCTAGGAGGATAGCCGAGCTATTCAGATACCTTGACATAAGCCGCTATACATCAACAATACTCTATAAGTGGGTATACGGCCCCGCAGCAAAGATGACTGAAAGCGGTATCGCGGTTAGCTATCCAGCTGCTTTCACAATAGTCCTAGGCCTCTCACTTACACTAATAACATTATCACTAATACTTGTTGAGAGAATGGATCTCTCCTAGCAAGCGATAATAATTATTGCACCCAATTCACCGAGCTAGTAGCACGAACAAGGATCTTGAAGCGACAGGGCCTCTAGAGGCAAAGGTAACAATGACTAACAAGGAGCCCATACTGTTTAGGAATTGTAGATTTGCGTTAACGTGTAGCGGCTGCCCTATCCATGAGCATACTAGCATACTTATAGAGAATGGACATGTAGTCTCAATTGGCGGTAAGCTTCCCAGCGGCGGCAAGGCAGGGCATGTTATCGAGTGCGGTGAGCATAGTATTGCTGTGCCTTGCATGTATAATGCTCATGCCCATGCTGCCATGAGTGTTCTACGCGGCTATTATAGCGATGCTGAGCTTCATGACTGGTTACAGGCTATGTGGTTTGTTGAGCGCCGGTTATCGAGCCGGGAAGCCTTCCTAGGGTCCCTGGTCTCCGGCATAGAGATGTTATTCTCCGGTACATGTGGTTTCATGGACATGTACTTCTTCCCCGGCGAGGCCGCTGAGGCTGCTCGTCAACTGGGGCTCCGTGCACGCGTAGGCCCAGTAATCATGGGCGACGTTGACCCCTATAGGGCGGTTGAGGAGGCTAGGCGGTATGCTCGTAAACTGCTCGGAGACCCCCTCGTGGGTGGCGTGATCAATGTTCATAGCATCTATGCAGCGCCCCTGGAGGCTATAAGGGAGGGGCACAGCGCCGCAGTGGAGCTAGGTGTGCCGTTCCACATCCATGTCTCCGAGACGCGGAGAGAAGTGTATGAGGCCAAGAAGCGCTACGGTGCCTTCCCCGTAGAGCTCCTAGGAAAGCTGGGCGCGCTCAGCGAGAACACCGTGCTAGTTCATGCTGGCTGGATTGCCTCCTGGGAACTGGGCCTCGTAAAGGAGAAGGGATCAAGCCTAGTCCATTGCCCAGCGAGCAACATGAAGCTGGCAACAGCTGGGCACTTCCCCCTCTACGAGGCAATGGAGAGCGGGATAAACGTGGCCCTAGGCACCGATGGTCCTGCATCTAATGATTCCCTCAACATGTTCTCCGAGATGAAGATAGCTGTGCTACTGCAGAGACATAGCTACTGGGACACGAGGGTCAAGGCCCACCACGTTCTCCGAGCGGCTACAATCGGGTCTGCGAGGGCAATGATGCTACCCCGTGGAGCAGGGACCCTCCAGCTAGGAGCCCCGGGCGACGTAGTGGTGGTGAACAGTGTCACTCCGTCGGCTCTGCCTCTCCGCAGGGACAATCTTGAGCAAGTACTTGTCTATAGCTGCGAGAAATGCACCCCTGACTACGTGGTAATCAATGGCGAGCTAGTATTGAGCCCCGAGAAGAAGCAACAGCTGCTCGAAGAGGCTGTTAAGGCAGCGAAGCAGCTAAACGAGTTCATAGAGAGAATAGGTCCCGGCAAGGAGTCCAAGCCGCCTTGTAGTCCAAGGACTGCATGCAGGCAGGCGTGAGAGCAGAGAAGATTCTTTAATACTTTAATTATCCTAATGACATAACTTATGTTAGTAACATGTCTACGTAACTACGCTCTTAAGTAGCTCTTTACGTCTAAACACTTTACTAAGCTGCTCCTTTATCTTAGGTACCGGTTTCTTAATCTCGATAAGTATAATACATGCCTTGTCTCCACGAGCTGTAC
>JALVKZ010000215.1 GCA_027033675.1 Pyrodictiaceae archaeon
ACGCCGACTATGCTAAGTGGCTTAGCTCGCCACGCTATGTGGGCAGCCTTGTTCCCGGGAGCGCTGAAGAGGTCGTAGACCTGCCTAGCACTGCCAGCTACGTGCGCTATGAGTGCGGCTGCTCGGTCCTGTACGTAGAAGAGACTTGTGTCCAGCCTTGCTAGTGCTCCCTCACGTACCTCTAGTACCTCTAGGACATCGTCCAATACGGGGTCTGGACGCGTGGCTATGCCGTACTCTTCTCTTAGCCTCTTCATGGCTTCTTCTCTACCTAGCTTGTTCCTATTGAATCTCATCCAGAGGGGTGTCGGCTCCTGAAAGGCCTTTAGTAACGCCTCCAGCCCGCCAGGAGGATTGGCTTCAGCTAGTTTCTCTACGACCCAGCCAGGTAAACTATAGAGTACTGCAAGTCTCCGTGTACCGCTTAGATCGCTGACAAGTTCCTTGAGGCTACTCTCGCGGAGACACCTAGCTACCCCTGGGTCCAGCGTTGTCGCACTAATTACTCGGCCCAGGTCTACTTGTCTCCGGAAGAGCGCCTCATAAGCCCCTACTAGGGCCAACCATCCCCTAGGGCTCCTCCTGATCGAACCTCGGTAGCCGCAGCGCCGAAGTCCGTGGCCTAGTAGGCGATAGTTGCGGAGAACTCCTAGGCAGAGGGCGTTTAAGAGGCCTCGAGGAACCCTGGGACTTGTCTTCTCTATGACTAGGCGTATGGAGTAGAGCTTCTTCTCAACAAGCGATAACACCTTGGCGCATGCACGCTCAACCAACTCGGCCATGGCTTCCCCCATCGCGTTACATTCCTAGCTTTCAATGATTACTTGGTGTTCATTGCTAGCACTCCCCTGTAGTGGGGGGTGTTAAACAAGTCATCTAGGTAAATAAACCCCTTCTTGCTAGGCGCCGATTCCACGGACCTACTGCCCCCGGGCGGGCAGAGGCGCTGCAATAGAGAACTAATATAGGCTGACACATGCTATGCCGAGAAATGTGCTCATAGTAGGCGGTATAGGTTATCTAGGCTATAACCTTGCTCTAGAGCATTCGCGGCACGGTGATTCAGTATACATAGTTGCTAGGCGAAGTAGTGCTGAGCGCCGTGAGAAGCTCTTCAATGAGCTAAGATCCTTCGTGAAGAAGAGTGTTCTCCTAGGCAGCCTAGGTGATAGGGTATCTATAAGGAGTAGTATTGATAGCATGGGTTGCCCCGACATAGCCTACCTCGCTACCGGGAAGCTGGCCGGGACACATAGGGAGATGGAGGAAGCCCATGTAGAGATTCCGGCTCAGTGGACAAGGATACTATCACAGAGGTGTAGGAATAGCCTCATAGTCTATGTTAGTAGCGTCTTCAGCGTAGGTGACCCGGCAAGCTGTGCCAGGGACCTAGTGGTTCAAGAGGAAGAGAAGCACCTTGAGGGATGCAAGCAATTCTCAAGCTACGCCAGGACAAAGGCGGCAGGGGAGAGGCGTGTCCTAGAGTTGTGCCGTGGAAACCGGGCACGTGTAGTAGTGCTGAGACCAGGCCTACTAATTGGTCGCTGGAGTTATCACCGAGAATGGCGCCTAATGTATCGACTCACCAAGCTTCACCTCCGAGTAACGGGTGGCCCGTACCTCCACGTAACCCCTGCAAGGGATGTAGCGAGGGCAGCTATACTGCTCAGCGAGCAGCACAGTGGGTGCCAATGGTACTACGCTACCCCGTGGCGGGTACGCCTCGGAGAGCTACACTCTATGCTTCTTCAAAGCCTCGAGGTAAGACATGCATTGCCCCTCTACGCGCCCTCAATGCTACCACTTGGCTCGCTAGCTAAGGAGCTGAAGGCTCAGCAGCAGTACCGCATAGAGCCATGGCTTCTCAACAGGCTCGGAATGAAGTGGACAAGCCTCGAGGAAGCAGTAGGAGAGGCAGCGGAGTGGATGAGAAGAGAGTGGGGAGGAGAAGGTGCAGAGAGCAATGCTAGGAGATACTCAGTCGTAATAGTGTAGCGCTTGTGCTATGAGGGGACTAGACAATAGCCCCACTAGTAGCTATTCCACTAGGGGAGAGCACAGTGGTTGAGCAGGTTAAGCCCGAGGAACTGAGCCTGGAGGAGGGCGAGTTCCTCGTCAAGCTGGCTAGGCGTAGTGTCGAGACCTATCTCGCCAAGGGGGAGAGGATTAAGCCTCCAAGCGATACCCCGGAGAAGCTTCGCAGACTAGGAGCAGCCTTCGTGACCATAACAACCTACTATGGCCCCGAATCCAGGGAACTAAGAGGGTGCATAGGCTACATATTCCCGGTGAAGAGCCTCGTCGAGACAGTGATAGATGTCGCAATAGAGGCAGCGGTAAACGATCCCCGTTTTCCACCAATGAACCCCGGTGAGCTCGACAAGGTAACGTTCGAGGTAACAGTGCTGGGCCCGCTGGAGCCCCTGCCCAGAGAGCCAGCGAAGAGGTCGAAGTCATTCACTATTGGGCGGCACGGCCTCTTCGCGAAGAAGGGCATCCTGCAAGGCGTCCTCCTACCCGAGGTTCCCGTGGAGTACCTCTGGGACGAGGAGACATTCCTCGCCGAGACATGCGTGAAGGCTGGGATGCCCCCAAGTTGTTGGCTAGACCCGGAGGTAGAATTCTACCGCTTCTCTGGCCGTGATTGGAGAGAGAGGGAGCCTCGCGGCCCTGTCGAAGAGAGGGACCTCGCCAAGGAGTACCGAGAGCTACTCGAGAAGTATGCTAAGCAGTGAACAACTCTACTAGCCAGCATAGGAGGAGTTGCGCTATGAGGCGTATAAGGAGGCTTCAGCAGGCTCCTCAAGCGGTAACCGAGACCGGGGCGGAGATGTATCTTATCTCGATACGCCCGGTCTACGCTTACCAGATATTCAGGGCGACGAAGAGATTCGAGCTGAGAAGGAACGTTATAGGCAGGATACCAGAGGGCTCAGTAATGGTTGTCTATGCCTCCGGCAACGTTAGGGCAATAATAGGTGAGTTCACTGTGGGCAAGGTAATAGAGGGTACGGCGGAGCAAGTGTGGAGGCAAGTGCTTAGCGAGAAAAACCACGGGATAAGAGGAGACGCATGGCGATACATAAGAGGCGCCGAAAAAGCAATGGCCCTCGAAGTGGTTAACCCGGTCCTATACCCGAGAAAAGTTACTCTTGAAGAGATAAGGAGGATTATACCTGGGTGGAACCCGCCTCTAAGCTACAAAGCTCTGAGAGAAGGGGAGCCACTCTACGAGCTTGTGGTGAAGAAGCTTAGGCGGCTAGCAGGGCTCCCATAAACACGGTAGAGAAAGCGTTACTGTCTTAGCACCTTGTCCTCAAGGGAGCCTGCCTTTACTTCCTTGACTTTATCTCCACGATGTCCCCGTCGCTTAGCACATGGTCTAATCCTACCCGCTCGCCTGGGTACTTGGCAGATGGCCCCCATATCTTGGCGTACTCGAAGTACTCTATGAGGTCGCTGTGGATATGCTCTGCTAGGTCCCGTACAGTTGCTCCGCGTCTAAGCACTACGGGGGTTTTGCTGACCTCGCCGTTGGGTCTCTTGGTATAGACTCTTATCAGGTCTAGTCTCTTGAACAATATCTCACCTATCTTATCGAGGTTGAAGCCCGTCTTAGCCGAGACTGGTAGGAGCCATATGCTCTTATCCCTATTCCTCTTCACGTACTCGTAGAGTGGCCTATAGTTGCTCGCGGCCTGCGGCAGGTCGGCTTTGTTGGCGAGTATTATTACGGGCTTGTAGACACTGCTACGTAGCACAGCCATCTCTATATCGTCTAAGCTGACCTCTCCTTCTATGTAGACCTTTGCCCTATAGATACGATACCCTGCTAGGAGCTTCTCCACGTCCTTAACAGTGCCATCAATTATCTTGCCAGTACCGAGTACTTGTACCCCATGCTCACCGCCTTTCTCTATCCTCACAGTCCCCCGGGGCTTCTCAACGAATATTCCATGCTCCGAGAGGATCTGCTTAATCTCGAGATACTGGCTAAGCGCGTCATCCTCGAGGCTAACAACTATTATCACTGCGTCAGCGTTCCTAACGATACCGGTAACCCTTGGAATGTACTGGCCCGCGTCCCTCGATAACGGGGGGGCATCCACTAGCTGGAAATATATGTCCCTAAACGGCAGCATACCGGGGACCGGGAGCGTGGTTGAGAACGGATAGTCGGCTACACGGGTACGAGCGCCCGTGAGACGCTGCACAAGCAAGCTCTTACCAGTATTAGGAGGCCCGATGACAGCTACCTGGGCGGCGCCCTCCTTCTCAACAAAGATTCTTGGACCGCCGCCACCAGTCCTCTTCCTCCGCCTCTCCTCCAGCTCCTCCCGTAGCTCTGCAAGCCTTTTCTTAGCCCATAACAAGAGGTTCTCGGCGCCCTTATGCTTAGGAGCAACGCTTAGAAACTCCTCTAGCGCCCTAATCTTTTCCTCAAGGGTCTTAGCCTCGCTATACTTAGCCAGCTTCGCCTGGGCCTCCGGAGTCAAGTTAGCAGGCACAGCAGCTCAGCCCCTCCATACCCATGGTACTAAGATCGCTGAGGAGGCTGGGGGACAGGAATAGTACTGCCGCTCCTCCATATCCCCGAGTAGAATGGAAGAATAACAGTGTAGTAGTCTATAGAGTCTTCCTCCGCCTCTCCTCGGAGAAGGGCTCTTTTACAAAAGAAGTATCACCATATCATTTCATGCATCTAATAACGTACTGGAGGGGCAGGTAGTAGAGCTAGTCCTTTTCCTTGCTCCTTTTGAGCTTATTAGCGAGCTTGTTAACTGTCTTCTCCCTAGCCCTGTCTCCGAGGTCTAGCCCGCGTAACACTACTCGTCCCTCCATGGTTAGCGGTTTCTTTATATCTCTATACTTGTCGTGGAAGAACACATAGCTAGCTGTGATAACGATAAGCGTGACTATAAGTCCCTCAAGGACTGGTAGTAAACCACCCTCAAGGGGGGCGAAAACTATCTTTATACTGATATTGGCTATTCGCATAAACACAAGAGCAGCTATGTTGAGCATAAGCCCGAACAGCATATATAAATAGGCTAGATGGCCGAGGCCTGGTAGCTTACGCCCATACATCTTGGCTAGGTCTGCATCGTGTTTTCTACGAGCTATGCTTCTTCCACTATTAACCGATAATGCTATGCCAAGCAAGAGAGCAAGCAACCCTATATGTGGTATCAACCCGGTACTACTCCCCCGATATACTCAATGTGCTTCTTACTACGCGTTGAGAAAGGCGTACCCCCTCTTTAATACGTAGCTATCATTACTAGTATCTCCTAGTACTTGTAGAGCTAGGCCGGGGGGACAACCTATATTATTATCGATGCGCAGAGTCCCGTGTTCCCGGGGGGCAAAGGCGCGGAGTCTCTGAGACTACCTTGGGGGAGTAGCGTGGCATGGCTCGTAAGAGACGGCTACGTATTAATCGCAAGACCTTGGTAGCTATAGGCGGTATATTGCTTATCACGATATTCATAGTAGAGTATGTGGCTATGCTGGTCTCTGGTCATAGCTACAAGATCGTGGTATTTGCGCCAGCCAATTACGAGTATGATGCACAAGCGGTAGCAAAGGAGGTCTCAAAAACTCTTGGCATAAAGAAGTACCAGGTAAAGACGCTTGGAGTGAACTTATCTAATCCATTATTCGCCATAGCCCTATATGATAGAGGTGATCCTGTGCTGGCTCTACTATACCCGTTATCACCGGACTTGCCGCAAATAGTCAGCTATGTGTTTAACCGCTTAGCCTATAGTGTTCCGCACAATGAGAGCTGGATACTAATAGTTAGCGGCAAGTCGCTGCAACCAATACGCGTAAAGAGGGATCCAACGAGCTTCGTTAATGATCTTCAGCAATTCTTTCAACAGATAAGCAGTTTAGAGAAAGCAGCGCAGAACATGAACGTCTCCGTAACCTCAACAAATACGACCACCACGAGTACAAAGTAGGTTCTTATCAGCGTGTCTCGATGTGCTTAAGTATATAGTCGGCTGCATCTACCAAGCTCTTAGCGATATAGTCGGCTTCCTTGACAACTCTATCATCGCTTGGGTTTACAGCTATCGCTAAGCAGGCTTCTCTCATCCCACGTAGATCCCAGTAACTATCGCCCACGAAGGCCACGTTCCTCATGCTAAGGCCCAGCTTCTTCGCGAGCTCCCGTACAGCCCGGTCCTTCCTATCAGCCTCTAGCCGGGGCTCTCCCCCGGGCACGAGGCGGCCCCATGGATCATAGCTCAGCGCGGGGCAAATCCAGTGCTTTATGCCCAGACGCTGAGCAACCATCTCGACAAGGACCTCTACGCCCCCGCTCACAAGTGCTAGTTCTAGGCCCTTGGAGCGCAGCTTCTCGATAGCTACTGGTGCGTCTGGGAAAGGATCGACGCTGCTAAAGAGTGCCTCTAGGTCCCATCTTGTTATGTCTGGCCTGGCCTCTATCCAGGCCAGTGTGTCTAGGTACATCCACTCCCAGTACCTTATCACTCCCTTCATGAAGGCGTTGTAGTTCAGTTTGCTCTCCTTAGTGGTGCCTAGTTTCTCGTGTATGTAGCCCCAGCTACTACGTATTGGTACTAGGACCCCGTCGACATCGAATACTACTAAGCGTATGCTGCAGGTCTTATGTGGCCCCATATAGTGCTCCTCCAGCTATTCTGTACAAGGTGCTTGAGGAGAGACTCCTTGGTTACTCTGTCCTGTGGAACGATATAGCGGCATAGCCTACGGCTATGTCCTCTTCTCCGGTTAGCTGGGCCGAGTTGTAGTACTTCAGTAGCCTTGGCTTGGCTCCAATGTTCTTAGCGTACTCCACTAGTGTTGCTATGGCCCCGTAGCCGCATACTGTTGCCCCGGTATCGGTTAGGCGTTTGTAGAACCCCTCGGTGTCTAGTTCGAGGATGCGCTCTATTATTGAGAGGTCAAGCTTTGCAACATTCTCTGCGATGTTCTCGCTGAAGACTACGTAGCCGTACATGTAGCCATGGTGGGTGAAGTCGGAGGAGGCTAGGAGCACTATTCTCCTCCCAAGCGCCTTAGCTGCCTCAAGAATAGCGCTTGCCACGTCACGGGCCATGCTGGGCGTGGCGTCCCGGACAGTTATCGGGACTATGGAGAACCCGTCACCGTATATGTATTGGAGGAAGGGTAGCTCCACCTCGATGCTGTGCTCCTCTAGGTGGGCTAGGTAGTCATCCACCACGCGGCTCGTTCTCTTCATAATCTCGTCTACTAGCTCGAGGTCGATGGGTATCTCGCCTAGCGGTGTAAGCCACTTAGTAAATCTCTTAGTGGTTGTGAAGAATCCGCCATAACCAGTGTGATTAGTACCGAGTATAACGAAGGTGTCCGGGGCAGGCGTTGTCTCAGCTAGCTCTAGGTAGAAGTGAGCAGCACATGGCCCGGAGTAGCTATAGCCGGCGTGAGGCACAACACCTCCTACGACGCAGCACTGGTCTCTGCGCGATAGAGGCTTGGGCAACCTACCTGGGCCGAAGTCTTCGCGGAGAAAGCTATTCTCAATTGCTCTTATCAGTTCTCCGCGGTCACTAGGATAGAACCCTATCATCGCAGCGTAGGGCTTCCTTACCTCGGTCAATGCAGAGTCACCTGGCCCCTAGCTCCCGGGATAGTATTGTTCAAGGACTTATTGAAAATAGTTGCTGAGAAGAATGCATAGCTCTTAGGAGAACAGCTACTCGTAGAGTCTGCCCCTGTCTAGCTCGCCTAGTAGCTCGTCTAGGTTCAGCAACCCTATGCCGACGAAGGTGTCACTAGCCCCATAGGATATCACGTAGTCCCGGCCCTCTAGGTGCCATATGCCGCACGGGAACACCACGTATGGCCGGTCGCCGAATATCTCCCATAGCCTCTGGGGAGCCATTATGTAGTGAGGCGTAACGGCCTTCACTACCACTTCCTCGGGCTTTAGCTCTAGCTCGGCGGCGAATACGCGATAAGCCTGTAGCTCCTCGTCAACCCCGTGGAGCAGCATGACAACGCTGTCCTTCCTAGTCCTTATGGGCGGGGTAGCCCAGCCAATCTTTGTCTCGAACCCAGCGGGGCGTAGGACCTCGAACCCGTCGCTCACCTCTACTCGCTCTGGGCAGCCATCATCCCTCCTCCTTTCTATGATGTTGCTGGGCAGCTTGCTCACTACTGTGAAGAACTCCTCGCTGTCCATGTGGAGGCGCTGGAATAGGTACAGCTCATCGCCCTGCTTGTATAGGAAGGCGTCCTTGTTGCTCACAAGGTGCCTCTGCAAACCCCCGGCAAGTGTGTAGGCGTGTATCTTGACCCACTTGGGCTGGCCGTCGTCTCCCTCTTCCCGCACAGCTGTTACTGGTAGTGTGCGCTCGTTTCCGGGCCGGAAGTAGTTAACAGTACGCCCCGTATACGTCATGTAGAGCCTCTTGTCGCCTTCCAGCTGGTAGACTCTGGGGTCTTCAGCCCCCCAGAGATCGTAACGAGTTGATGGATAAATAACTATTCTCCCCGTGTAGATATTGAGATTTATGTCGCCGTTATGGATATCCTCAAGAGGGATAGGTATCTCTATTACACTAGAGACGTACATGTAGTACCCAGCCACTATCCTGGCATAGAGTACGAGGAATTCTCCCTCTTCAGTCCTCTCAACAGTAATAGCTGAGTTAAACACGGTGACGGGGTGGTGCACGGGGTAGCCATTAATGACTACGTGCTCCCGATTAATAACGCCTAGTCGCCTAACTATGTCGCGTGTCTCAAACCGCCTAAGCTTAGAAGCATCCCACATACCAGTTGCTCTCCTAAAGAGTGAGGAATAGCCAGGAGAAGCAGGCCTAGCCATGGTGGATTGCTCCTCCCGATTACCGAGTCATTCTCCATGATTACTGGGGGTTAATAGATAGGAGGGTCTTGGCAGCCGAAATAGTGCTAAAGAGCCGCGTAAAGGCCTCAGGGGGGAGCAAGGATGGGTGTCCCGCGAAGAGTACTGGAGTTTGCTGACTACCGTGAGCCAGGCGGCAGAGCATTGTCGAGGATAGCTATAATCTACGGGCCCTTGTATTCGAGGCGTAGAGGCTTCTCGCTGGGGGTAAACCTGTTCCCTGGTCCAAGTATTTGCAGCTTTAACTGCATATACTGCTTCCGAGGCGGAGCTCAGCGCCACCTGGCTAGACTCGAGAAGAACGAGGCAGGCCTAGACCCGGACAAGGTGATTGAGGCTCTCCATTACGCGCTTCGAAGACTAGGCAGTGAAGCCGAGAAGCTACGAGCAATAGATTTCTCGGGCAATGGTGAGCCAACCCTTCATCCACGTTTCGCTGAGATAGCAAATGCCGTGCGAGAATATGTTG
>JALVKZ010000216.1 GCA_027033675.1 Pyrodictiaceae archaeon
TATTATTTAATGTAATTATAGGATATATAGATATTAGTTCATTAATAGATAGAATATTTAATAGAAAAAAGAAAGAAAGTAGTCAAAAATGTTGTATTAATATAGATAATAAATGCTATTATTTATATAGAATATATCGCGATGAATGTATATTAAGTCTTCTTCGAAGTGGTGCATTACTAGAGCTGATTAGAGACCCCAATCTATCAGGTATATTTGTGGTTTATGAAAGAGTTCAGCTTCATAAGGCTCTACGTGAAATTGAAGCGAAAATACTGACGTACAGGGTTGAGCTTGAACGTAACCCAGACAATCTACGAGCCAAGCAACGCCTAGAATTGCTAAAATATGTTTATAAAGAATTATCTAGGTTAAATGACCCGATTAAACCAATACTCTTAATAGTGTTGGATAATGAAGCAAAGCTTAGTGATATAAAGAGAAAACTTGCTATATATAGATGTGGCGTAAGGAATGTTTGTAGTTTTTTATTAAATAGACATAAGCCAATTATATCACGGAATTCCATGGCAACTAACATCATCCGAGTATTAAATTACACGTATTCGTTGCTTGCTTTACAAAGCAGCTCCGGCTTCTTAGTAGGTTACGAGATGCTTAACAATACTCCTGTCAAGCTCCCTATGTGGAGTGATAGTCTAGGCGCTCTTCATACATTAATTGTTGGTCCGAGTGGTAGAGGGAAAACGACGCTTCTTGCGCGTCTAGTGTACGAGAGCATTGTTAGAGGAAATTATTGTCTAAAAATCATAGATCCTAAAGGTGATTTAGAAGAATTAATAGGAAGAATTATATGGCTAGGTGATGTAGAAATATATGATAGTAGTAGAATAGATTTAATTAGCTTAGATACTTTGCTCAATTGGCCTAGCAAGTGTCGATATAAAATAATCATAGGCGATGAGGCTTGGCGCGTCATAAATAAATTAGGCTCTGAGTATGGTAAGTTAGTCAGGTCTGCTAGGAGTCTTGGAGTAAACCTTGTATTGGCGTCTCAGCAACCGGAGGATTTTCCGCAAACTGTGTGGAATAATACACATAACTTCATAGTGTTTGGTTCCTCTAGTCCTAGTTACATCGCGTCTGTAAAAAAATTTGCAGATATATCTGAGGAAGAAGCGTCCCAGCTCCTTAGGCTTGGAATAGGTGAAGCATTGCTTAGGCATTTCAAATCTATGATGGGTATATTTTTCCGTGCATATACCCCACCGATAACAGTTAAGAATCCGGGAGAAGGGGTTGGGAAGGCTGGGAGAAGGGTGCTAAGCTATGGGCAAACGATTGATTATCCAGCGTAGGGGTAGGGGTACACCGCTATATCGTAGCAGGCCGTGGCTTCACCCAGCGCCAGCTCGTTATCTACCGTTAACACCAGTTACTCTTAAGGGTAGAGTCATAGAACTAGTGCATGACCCGGGAAGATGGGTTCCCTTAGCGCACATAGTGCTAGAGAACGGACAAGACTTTTGGATACCAGCTGTTGAGGGAATGTATGTTAGCCAAATCATAGAGATAGGGCCCGAAGCTGCGCCGAACAATGGCAATATATTGCCAGTAGGGAGAATACCAGAAGGAACACAAGTAGCCAATATAGAGATACGACCAGGAGACGGCGGAAAAATAGCTAGATCCTCGGGAACATATGCAGTTATTATCGGAAGAAGCGGAAACAAGACACTGATTCAGCTCCCTAGCGGCAAAGTAAAAGAAATACCTAATGATGCAAGAGCGACCATAGGAGTAATAGCTGGAGGAGGTAGGCTAGAGAAGCCATTACTAAAAGCAGGAGCCTCTTATTATAAGTGGAGCGCCAAACCGCATGTATGGCCTCGTGTAAGAGGTGTGGCAATGAACGCCGTTGATCACCCACATGGTGGTGGCAGTCATCAGAGCCCGAGCTTCCCGACAACGGTCTCGCGTAATGCGCCTCCCGGCCGCAAGGTGGGCCACATAGCTGCCAGGTCAACTGGTCGTAAGAAGAGGTAAACCTAATTCAACCCCTTAGCTATTGACGTGTAGAGGGAGTAATTATGCAGAGCGCGCGCCTTCGACTAGACGAGGAAATGAAGAAATGGCTCGATGCGCTTCCGCCGGAATGGAAGAAGTTTAAATACCGTGGCTATTCCTTAGAGGAACTCTTATCTATGCCTATGGATGAATTCGTAAAACTATTGCCAGCGAGGCAGAGGCGAAGTTTACTCCGAGGCCTAACGGATCAGCAACGAAGACTGCTATGGAAAATAAGGAAGGCACGTAAGAAAATACTTGAAGGGAGGAAGGTTGTTGTTAAGACACATGTAAGGGACATGATAATATTGCCAGAAATGGTTGGCTTAACTATAGCTGTATACAATGGAAAAGAATTCGTACCCGTAAGAATACAGCCAGAAATGATAGGGCACTACCTAGGAGAATTCAGTCCAACATGTAAGCAGGTACAGCACGGCGAACCAGGCCTTAAGGCAACAAGAAGCACTCTGCACGTAGCGCTAAAGTAGTGTGAATTATCATTACCTTATCTCCGTCTTTTAAATATAACTTTAATTTCTATTTTTAATTTACTTAGAAAGTCTCAAGATAATAGCTCCATATATCCGTGGGAAGGAATAGAATGTACATGTTAGTGTGAGACGAGGGAACCTTGTGGCAACTAAAAAGCAAGTTCTTAGACTAAAGTATGATATAACAAGCAAGGACTATGATGCAATTTATGCTGAAGAGCAACTAGAGAAATATACGGTATCTATAAAACATATAGACATACACAATAAGGTACTTGATTGTGGTTGTGGTACAGCACTTTTCATAGAGTTTCTAAAGAGTATAGGAAAACTTTACAACATGAACTATTACTTGTGCCTAGACTTATCTCTAGGTATGCTAAGACAGGCTAAACAAAGAATAAGCAGGCTTGGCTTAGGCTTCCTCGTTGAGCTCGTAGAAGCTGATGCAGAGTATTTGCCCCTCCGAGACGAAAGCATAGATTCTTCTGTATCCTTCACTGTTATAAATCTATTGGAGGATAGGATAAAAGGCATTAGAGAGCTCCAACGCGTAACACGTGGCTGCGTTCTTGTATCCATACTAAAGCTTGCAGAAAACCTTGATACGACTAGTCTGCGCTTTGGCAAATACATAGGTGAAACAAGCAAGGATAAAATATTTCTCAAATGCAATAATGGCTAGTGCATCATTAATTACATGACCACCGC
>JALVKZ010000217.1 GCA_027033675.1 Pyrodictiaceae archaeon
TACGCGAAGTAGGGGTAGAGTCTAGTGCACTAAGCTTCCATATAAAGAAACTACAAGGCCTAGTCGAGAAGAGCAGAGGCGTTTACAAGCTAACGGAGCAAGGGCTTAGGGCTGCTCATCTCCTAAAATGCCTCTATAGTGAACGAGGAGTAAATAAACCAGAGCCATTACATATTAGAGGAGCCGCTATACTCGTAAATGACGACCTTCTTCTCGAAAGCTATAAGCGTGGAAGCAGCCTCGTAATAGAAGCACCACTAGTAATTATTGATAATAATGTCTCACAAAGCCTCTACTCTAAGACGATCAAGGCTATCCGAGGCATAGTGGTCTATTCACCTATTAACCTCTATAGTAACACGCTTGCTAAGGCCAAGGCCCTATTAGTCTTGCCTTATAAGAAGAAGCCTCCATGCAGCATAGAAGAGCCCTACGCAGCTATACATCACCTTATAAAGAAGGGATACAACGCTGTAGCTGCAAGGTTAACAAAAGAGCTGGGTATTAGTACAGAAAATATCGCTGCAAAGCAATAAGCCCCACAATACTAGGCATATGAATCCCAGACATGTATAGGATAAGATGAGCCAGGCCTGAGAAGTAAGGAGTTTGTATGGCTAATGATTCCGAGAAGTATGAGTTCAGCCTTACCCCCACTATAGCAAAGATAAATTTTCGAGTATTAAAATAATATATCAAATAATTAGCTTGCGGGAATGGAACAACATCAATCAATGCCTGGACTCAAATACCTATTTCCTCCCAAGTTCATTTAAGCCTTCCGGCATCCTGGCCCAGGGTTCCTGCATTTGTAGCCTGCAAGGATGTCGGCCAGCTGTATCCCAGGCGTCTTCGTGCTTGAGCGAAACACGAGTCGGCGCAGCCTAGTAGAGGATACATTTTTGCGCAGCTTGCCAAGTACAGCATTATGCTCGGGTACCAGGCCTTGATCCAATACGACTAGGCTGATTAACCCGATGCTTTGAGCTGCCTCCCTAAGCAAGCTAGCTGCAAGCTGGATTCGCGTCACCGAGACACTAGACTCTATATGAAGGCTCCTCGTCTCGGCATATGCTGCCCGCCTCACAATAAAATTAACTAACTCCCTACACCTCAGACCTCGCTGCCTCGCAGCTCGGCAAGCCTTACGCCACTTTAGCTCGCCCCGACGCCACCCAAGGATCTGGAGAACACCATAGTAGGTCTCTAGTCCAGCCTTCTCCGCGTAATTACTGCCCCGGGCAAAACAGATAATAGCCATGCAGAGCCAACCGCACCTGCTCATACCACGGGTAGCAGATTCATCCATAAAACACACATATCGTCTCTCCACCAATAACCCGCACCACCGACAAGCCAAGGCCAGCAGAGAGCTTAAATACAGAGAACACTTTTCATTCTACATGATTGGGGCCGGCCTCCGCACAGAGATGATCAATGAAGCCCCGGATGCCCCCCCGCCGAGGGGGTCGAAGGAGGGGCCGAGAGAGAATCAAAACATTGTCGTATATTGTATACTTCCTCGAACAAGCCAGGCAATGTTCAGTACAATACACGAATCATAGCACTTATTAGCTTCTTTGTGTCCCTTGCTCTACTATATTATAAGAATCACGAGATAATGGCCACGATGCCCCTATGCCATCAAGGCGTTTTGAAGGTACTCGTGGGGTACCCGGGTTCCGGAATAAGCATGGTTCTTAGAAAAGAAAGCGCCTAGGCTGTGAGAGAACGAGGTCCGGCAGCTCTGTGAATACGGCGACGCTGTTATCCGGTGTAGCGGAGGCTATGGCTATTCCTAGGATAGCCCCGTGAGCTACGAGCCGCTGCTGAGGCAGGGATGTGACGCAGGAGAAGATAAGCGAGCTAAGAGAAGCGGTTTCCCAGGCGAGGAGTCTCTACAAGGAGCGCAGAAAGTACCTAAGATTCGTGACCCACCAAGGACTAACTGCCAGGGAGGCCCTTGAGAAAATAGGTGATACCGCCCGCTCAGCACTCTCCAAGGCAAAGAGCTTCCTAGCAAAATCTTTGAGAGATAGGCTCTTGGCTCCCCACCTTGTTTACCCCTCTCATGGTCTCTTAGATAAGGTATCCTATGAGATTAACGTGGTCTGCGATAATAGTTCCTGGATTTTCTTGGCCAGGTCCTCGGGTTCGATGATCTTTGCGCCAATACGCTGGAGCAGCTTGGTAAGAGAGTAGTCGTCTCGTAGCACTACTACTCCTCTTCGCAGAGCTTGTCTCCATGCAGGTTTTTGGAGAAGAGCCTCTGCCTCCTTCGGGGTCCATAGTATTGGCTCTGCCCTATCTGGCAAGGATTCTTTCACAAGCTCGTAGCGGTCTAGGGGACGTATATCATTGAATGCCTCTGAGACTATTATTAAGTCCACGTCGCTCCAGAGGTTGAAGTCCCCTCGGGCATAGCTACCGTGGAGAAGCACAGATACCTTTCCAAGCTGCTTCGCCAGGCGCTGAGCAGCGTCCCTAAGCTCCCTAAGCACCTGTAGCCAATGCTCTAGTCTCTTCCTAGGAATCCTTACAGGCATCACTGATACACCTCCTAGTGACCTCTAGGACCTGCTTTGCGCAGTTCAGCGCCTCTAGAGCGTCTCGGCGAGTAAAGTTCTCGTAAGGAGCTGTTCCAGCCGCCCAGGCATCTGGGTAACGAGGAGGTATGTAGAGCTTATTTAGCAACGCTATGCAGTCACGGAGATCCTCGAGGCCAGGGCATATTCTTGAAGCTCTTCTCCAGAGCTCTAATAGATTGTGCCCAAACGACTCTAGGCCTGCTCCCCGGAGCAAGGCTCTGAGAGCAAACTCTGCCGCCTGGTTTGCCTTAAAGCAAGCCCAGTCATAGAACTCGCTCTCCAAGTCAGCATAGACGGCGCTAAGAGTATGATTGGCTTGTCTTAGCCATCGCTGGGCCTCCTCACAGTCAAGTGCTTGCATTACCTCTCCCATCAGCAATGCTTCAGACGCATAACAACATCGCCCAAAGAGGAAGCCTTTATCCCTCCTGGTTAGTTTTGCTGCATTACTGTGCTTTTTAGATTATCCTAGCCTTATCGACGCAGTTAGCAACACCGAGCCCGGGTTCATACCTCTTAGTAAATGGCTTAATCAATTACTGGGAATTATGTGGACTAGTGGCTTGTTAGGGTTAGGTATAATTATTCCATGTCTCACTATATATGGGTGGCAAGA
>JALVKZ010000218.1 GCA_027033675.1 Pyrodictiaceae archaeon
GGGCTACTTGAGAAACTCTTATCTATAAGGGGCTGTGTGCCCCGCATGCTACAAGACGTTGAGCAAGGGATTGCGACTGAGATAGACTATATTAATGGTGCATTGCTGAGGAGGGCTCTAGGCAAGGGATTGTACGCTCCATATAATGATTCTGTCTACTTGCTTGTTAAGGCGCTAGAGGAGGAGATGAGGAGTAGCTAGCTATGGGTCTTAGGGTTGAGAAGAAGCACGCTAAGGCTTTACTAGAGGCGCTGGAACTGGCTGAGCACTATAAGCCGTTTCAGGAGGTTAAGCGCAGGGTCTTCCGCAAGTATGGCCTGCTCGGCACTCGTTATGACCGAGTCTTTACTGCGCTAATGTATCGTCTCTATAGGCTTCAGGGGATACTTGACCGGATAGCTGCTCAGCGCGTAGGCGTTGATCCAGAGCGGTTACCAGCGGCGATAAGGCAGTCGCTGCGCCTAGCTGTGGTACTAGGTCAGTTCGACGAGGCTAGGGACGAGGAGTTTAATAATGCTCTTTTGCGCTTTGCTTCAATCTTTGTCTCTAAGAGGTTCGGCACGGAGTACGCTGATAAGGTAATGCGGCTTTATAGGAGTCTTCGACGTAGCCCGTGGCAGCCTAGTAGTCATCGCGAAAAACTTGAGCTGGAGTACTCCATGCCCTGGATACTAATAGATGCGCTGAGAAAGCTACTACCATGGGACGAAGTAAGGGCTTTTGCCGACTCAATTAATACGCGCTCACCTATACTCGGTTTCCGCGTCAACACTCTTAAGGCGAGTACCGAGGAAGTGCTTGAGGAACTATACGGTCTCGGCGTTGATGCATGGCCTAGTGAGAGGGTGCCTAATCACGTAAGGTATAGAGGGGGTATCGACTATCAGCGATTCCGTGCACTAGAGGAGGGCAAAGTAGTTCCACAGGATGAGGCTAGCGCGGCTGCAGGACTAATACTAGGAGCGAAGCCGGGAGAGATAGCCTATGACCTATGCGCCGCACCTGGTGGGAAGACAACTCACCTAGCCGAGTTAGCTAGGAACCAAGCACTCGTAATTGGGATGGATCTTAGGCCAGACAGGCTTGCCAGGCTGAGGGAGCTGGCTATGCGCACGGGGACCTTCCTCTCAATAATAGCCGTGGCCGGTGACGCGCGCAGAGCCTCAACTATTCTTACACGGAGCGCGCATCGAGTACTACTTGATCCTCCGTGTACGAGTACTGGTTCTTTGGCTAAGTATCCTGAGGCTAGGTGGAGGCTTACTAGGAAAACCATAAGGGAGCACGTTGAGAAGCAGAGAGCGATGCTTCTTGAGGCAGTAAAGTTGCTCCGTCCAGGGGGTCGCTTGTTATACACTGTCTGCAGTATATTGCCCGAGGAGGGCGAGTACAACGTATCCTGGCTCCTTGATAACGCGAAAGGAATAGAACTAGTTCCCCTCAAGGAGCCCTACGAGCCCTCGCAGCTACTTAAGGGGACAATGAGGTCCTGGCCTCATAGGCATCAGACAAGTGGCTTCTTCTACGCACTCTTAGAGAAGCGGAGCTAGAACCATACCTAAAGAGACAGAATAGGGGTAGGTAAAAGTGGCAGTAAGTTTGGCTCCTTAAGGGGGTGCATCTTTGGCTACAGTATGCAAGGTTGTGGTAGGCTCGCTTAATCCTGTTAAGGTTAATGCTGTTCGCCGAGCCTTTAGGCTGCTATGCGACCCCATTGTTAAGGGAGCTAAGGTTGCTAGTGGTGTTCCAGCTCAGCCCATAGGGCTTCGAGAGATATTGCTTGGGGCGCTCAACAGAGCTACCCGGGCTCTTAAGGCAGAGGAAGCAGACTATGGAGTAGGCATAGAGGCTGGCGTCATAATCGCTGATGCGGGGCCAATAGAGATCCAGGTTGCCGTCATTTCTGATCGGAGTAGTAGAGTGAGTATTGGTCTTAGCCAGGGATTTATGCTTCCCCTGCACTGGCTAGACGAGTTGCTAGATAGAGTTGAGCTAGAAGAAATTGTTACAAAAACTATTAGAAGGAGAGATGTTGGTGAGAAACTAGGCTTTATAGGCTACCTTACCTATGGCCTAGTTACCCGTACCGAGCTAAGCTATAACGCCGTATTAATGGCGCTTGTTCCACGCCTCAACCCGAACCTATACTCTAGGCTACCGGGAGCACAAGATATCATTGAGCGGCTTAGCGAGAGAACTTAATAAGCTGGGACTACTCTTGCTTGGCTCCGGGGGCGTAAAGAAGCCATGGGGATTTACCAGGGAAATGACCTAAAGAAGCCCACAGGAGGCAAAAAGAGACCCCATCGAAAGGTTAAGAGAAAGTACTGGATGGGGCGCTTCCCTACGTTCACTAGATTAGACAACATAGAGCAAAGGAAAATAATAAGGGTTAGAGGAGGCAATCAAAAAGTCCGGCTCAAGAGAGCCACATATGCTAATGTAGCTGACCCATCAACCCATACTGTTAGGAAGGTAAAGATACTACGTGTCCTAGAAACTCCTGCTAATCCACAATACGTGCGCTCAGGGATAATAACTAAGGGTACTGTTATAGAGACCGAGCTCGGTAAGGCAGTAGTAACCTCGAGACCTGGGCAAGACGGCGTCGTTAACGCTGTTCTTGTCGAGAAGAAGGCCTAGCTTTTTGGAATAAGTGCTGCAAGTCTTCGTATTCTTTCTAGGACCCTTCTCCTATGCTTTTCGTCTAGACGTGCCTCGGCTACAATGCTCTGGAGGAACTCTATGACTTTCTCGGCGTAATCAAGCTTAAACGGGAATGGTACTCCATCTTTTCCTCCAACTATGTAGGCGTAGCGGAACGGGTCTAGTGGGTGGGTTGCCGGGTCTTCGTGGCTTATTGGTGCCTCGTAGACGAGTTCTGCTACTAGTGCTATGCTGCGCAGGGTGGCTGGCCCAACACCCTCGATGAGGACTAATTCCTCTATGTTGTTGGGCTGTGCCTCGTATACTCTGCGGAGCACCCTCTCAAGGTCCCTTGGAGGCCTTGGCTGTGGTCTGTAAATCCTTCTAATCCTAGTCGTTTCTAGCCTGGATCTAGTAGTCCATGCCGTTAGAGGTACTATGCCTTGCAAGAGACGATGAGCTTGCATTATCTCTCTTATAACTTTTCTCGGGTTCTCACGGACAATATCTACTATTATTTTCCTTGCATCAAGGCTCTTTCTGCTAGTCAGGT
>JALVKZ010000219.1 GCA_027033675.1 Pyrodictiaceae archaeon
GGGATTCTAATAGTTCACGAAGACTTCTATACTCGCGAGGAATGTTGTTTTTGAAAAATTGCTTCTCTCTATAAACCTTAGTGTATATTATTCGCCATATTTTATCCGCGCTCATGCTTATTTTGTTCCTCAGCTATTAGAGATTCATACGGAAAACAGTGGCCCAGGTTACTTTGATGGCTTGTACCGGGCATAGACCATTGCATGGTCTTTGTCAAATGGCTCCAGGTGCACCATGTCTACTATCTCGAATCCTCGTTCACGTAGAACGTTTATCTCGTGTTTGAATACCTCACTAGGCTCCTTGGTCACATCAATACTTCTCGCCTTGATGGCTAGAAGTAGGTATCCATTCTCCTTTAGGAAGTAGTCAGCATTATCAGCTACTATTGCTGCTTGTTCAGGCTGAGCCACATCAGCATAAATCCCATCAACAAGCTCCACTATATGACGGTACTCATACGGCTTCCTAGCATCATTTAGCAACGGGTACATATTGGGCCTGGTTTCACATACCGCTACCAGTTCTCTCATAACTCTAGGCGCGACATCAAGCGCATATACCTTGCCCTCTGGACCAACAATATCGGATACGTGGCTTGGTGTTGTACCAGTTGCCGCACCGAGGTATAGTATGCGATGACCCCTCTGTATTGGTAGCTCCTCTATTCCCTTTAGTAGAGCCGCCGCGAGCTTACTTCGATACGGATTCCATTCCCTGAGCTCTAGTTCTCCCCACTTGAAGAGCCGCTCACCATATACTCTCTTACCAGGAGCAAGGTTTACCGTAGCTAGCCTAGTGGAGCCATCCTCTAGCTCAACTATGTATACTCCCTTATACTTTTCATGCTCTTTTACACTTACAACCTCCATCTACATCCCCTCCTATCCAAGAATTGTAGCAGTAAATAAGAGTCTTGGATACGAGTTATCTCCTGCCCTTTCCTCTGCCACCTCTTCTTCTTCCACGTCTTCCTCTACGAGGCCTTGCGGGCTTCGCTGGCTTGACTTCCTCCTTCCTCCTCTTCGGAGGCTTGGCATAGATTCTCTTTATCTCTTCTATTCTCTTGCGTAGAGCTTCTTTTAGCTTATCTCCTATGAACCTACCGGTAAAGTAATCCACCTTTGCGGCTATGGCAAGCTTAGCTGCAAGAGCCCTAGCTATCTTACCCCTCTGCCACCTAGGGCTTCTATGGATGTCTGGGTACTGGAATATGACTCCATGCTTTGGCGGTTTCCCACCCGTTCTTAATGCACGGAATAGTGCCTTCTCTGCACCTAGTACTTGTATAGTGCTTGCAGGTAGGAAGGCTAGTTCCTCCAGGCTACCAGCTAGGCTTATGAGCCTCGCGCCGAGTAGTGGACCAACAAGTGCTGTTATGTTTGGCGCAACTTCTTTCATTACCTGGGCTATGTAGTCTGATAGATCTCTTCTAAGCTTATATAAGTCTAGAGTTATTCTTGCGAGTCTCTGCATAGGCTCTATATCGAACTCGGGATAATCCGCGCCCATACTCTTCCTCGCTGCTTCTGCTATTTTGCGTGCCTTTTCTTCGCTGAAGCCTAGTTTTACCAGATTCTCAACAGTTATGTTATCTCTATGACCGAGTTCTGCAACTATGCGCACATAGTCCTCATGCTCTCTTACTAGGTCATCGAGTTCAGGGAAGTGTAGGCTATACCACTCACGAAGCCTTGCTGCGAATAAGTTAGTTGTTTTGTCTATATCATCTATAGCTCTTATAGCTTGTGCTGCTAATAGGTCGCGCTTTTGCGCAGCTCTTCTAAGCTTTCTACGCGTTAGCTCTAGTGTAAAATCATGTAGGAGACTATAGAAGTCCTCTATACTCTTGACGAATCCTGTATCAACAACTATTTCTGCTGCCTTCTCTCTAACATACCTGGCAACAGCATTGGCTGGCTCGACTGATACCTCGAATCCTTTTCCTGATGCTATCCTTGCCTCCTCATTAGTCTCAACTACTAGCTCCCTTACCCCCATCTCCTTAAGCTTCTCGAGCAAGTTGAGAAATGCTGCCGCAGCTTCGCCACGTTCTATCTTAAGGGCCTCCTCAACCATATCGTCAAGGTTTTTAGGCCCATGCACGTATGCAACTATATCCTTATTCTCGTTCACCGCATAGCTACCAGTGAAATGGTCAACAACATAGATTTTCATGACTGCTTTTACCTCCTTTCTAAACCCATTAGTTGCTAGCATTGCAGAGGAGACTATTTTAAGCATTCGTTTTTACTTATGGAAAGAGGGGCCTATCAATATGAACGAGAAATCAGATGAGCCGCGCCAGCTTCCAGAGAACAAGAAACTAGCTATATTCGAGGGCGAAGCCCGTGTAGGTGAGGTAATGCAAGGTATACAAGCGATTCAGTTAAGACCCGAGGACTTATCAAGTCCCATAGCATTGCAAATGGCTTTGTCTAGAATGTATGAAGCAGTAATGAAGATGCTTGAATCAGGGCCAAAGAAGCGCTATATAGCAGAGGTTAGATTCACTGATAGCCTAGGAAACCCTATTTCCTTTGCCGTTGATCTGGGCGAATCGCCTCCGCCTTTCTCAAAGGATAAAGTAAGGGCTAGAATAATAATTGAAATATTCGAGGAAGAAGAGAACTAGCTACTAGAAATACATTTTATTCCAAACCCAAGTCTTTCAATAACATTACTTAATTCTGCACACGCATTATTATCAGAAAACATTATTGCTGCATTAGTTTCATCGTAGTATGCGTCAATACCTCTGCGCTTCAAGCGGTTGGCTAAGTAATGACCTAAAGCTCTTCCTAGTACATTGTCTATGTCTTTAACTCTATAGACTAGCGGTCTAACTCTTTCTAGGTAACCTTGTCTAACGAGTGCTCTCAATAATCTCGAGGCTAGTCTCTTCGAGCCCGTTAGCAAGTATAGCACGTCAATCGCTTCGCCAGCATTTATTTCTTCCAGACTATTGTTCTTGGCATAAAGTAGAAGCATATAGTATGCCAAGAATTCCCTCCTCTTAGGCCATCTCTTCACAATACCCATACTCTTCTCCACTCCCCATTAATCAAGAAATGCCTTGAGCCTATTAACCCCCATTCACATTATTTCCGCAACGGATACCGATGAGGAACCATGTAAGGGTTGAGCCCCCTATTAAGCTATGATATATAACCAGGCTGCTGAGGGC
>JALVKZ010000220.1 GCA_027033675.1 Pyrodictiaceae archaeon
GAACTAATATCTATATATCCTATAATTACATTAAATAATATAACTATTACTACTATACCAACTATAATCATTATATCACCTAAGAATACTCACTAAATAAATCGATAATATTAAATTTATTATAGATATTATTAATAAGTATTTTTCTTCCGTGATAGCCGCTACTACTAGCCCAAACAATGAAGCTATAAAAGCTATTTTTAATGACGACTGAAGCCTCAGTCTCAATATAGCTCTTTGAGACATATCTGATCACCACATCTCTCAGAGCTCAAATATTACACGGGAGTACGAAGCGCCAAGGGCACGAGCAACACCAACAACTACTAAGCTCATAATTGTAAGGAACGAGAATACCGCTATTGGCAGCGCTGTCATGTACACGATTAGGTACATTAATGTACTAAAATTGAAGCCTTCGTTACTAGATGTTTGCTGAATTATTTTTCCAGCCACAATTTTATCCCAATTAACGTAACATGTACCTTTTTTAGTTATTTCAATTGTTATCGGGTAACCTATATTACCATATACCTCAAACCTGTAAATGCGTACCTCTATTCCTCTCCATCGCTTAGAGGACACAGCGCTTGTATAGACATCGCCTCCTTTTGTCTCGAACTCAATACTGCACGTACCTGGTACATATAGGTCTATATGTACATAATTTGCAGAAAGTGTACATGTGATTGCAGATACGGAATCTGTATCCTGGTTTACTCCTACACTTGAGCAATCTTGGCTGAAGAATATTATATCTGGGTTTAGAAACACGTAATTCTTTAGGTGTATATCCAGACGATATGGGGCTTCATCTAAGTCATACGTTAGCCTAAGATCTTGTGGTATATTTATGAGGCCTTGATTCACTATTTTTGCTCCAAGATACTCTATATATATTATATACGTGCCATTAGGTATACTCTCTGGGTATATTATATAGTAGCTCCCGTCTTGCTGTATCCTAAATATAAACGTTGTACCAAGATCTGTATTATTAAAGAGGATTAGGCCTCCATGAGGATATGTGTTCGACTCTCCGTAAACCGTTCCCCAAAGATTATAGGTCTTATACAAGGATACATGACTTGACTCGGGAATGTTTGTGTATCCTTGTATAAGACCTTGGTAGAAGAAGCTAATCCAAATAGGTAAGTAGGGCAGCATTGCATTTGCTACGAGACTAAATGCGAGTAACGATGCCCCTGCATTGCGTCCGAGCCTAAAGGGTAGCGACATCAATACTATGCCTAGTGCAGCTAGTGCGGCCTTGGTGCTTATGACTATACTTGTTATTATTATTATTATTGTAAAAGCTGATATTAATGCATAAAAATTTAGTGTGAGAGGTATTAGAAAAAATGAGAAGAATTTATTAAAAGCTGATGTAAATATAGACGTCATCATCATAAGCATTTTTAGTATAAATTGCGCTGTCAGTATTGCACTCATTCGAGATTTTGCGTAGAGCACTATATCTTGAAGCGTATACCCGCTCCAAGAGGCAATAAGGTCTGATAGATATATGAGTGCAGAAAAGGAGAGCGCTAATATCACCGCCCATATGCTATCCTGAATAAGTAGTGGTGCCCATCTCTTAAGACTACGTACAGGTATTGGTGCTAAATATATTAGTACGCCAACATGGTACGTGAGTACAGATATTTGTGCAGCCAGTAAAAGTAGAGCCGAGGGACTTAGCGTTACCATGACTCATTATCACCTACTAGGGTTGTGTTGACGTTACATTGATGCTTGGCGACCCAATAGCTGTATTAACAATATATGATATCAGCGCGAATATTGATGAACCTAGTGCAAGCCAGAAGGCAGCCCATACAGCATCCTCAACTAGATCTTGTCCGGCTCTCTTTACTCTCATAAAGGGTATAGGAGAGCCCTTGAGAAGCCAACCGATGCTCCATGTTAGAAGGAATAAGCCCCACGCTATGGTAACTATTCTAGTCGTAAGTGTGTTTATGAAACTTACTATGTCGGTCAACTTACCCCGTAGATTCTTTGCTCATAGGAGCGATATCAGGGAATGAGGCAGGTGAAACTATTCTTTTCTTGGGAGCTTATGCTTATACTTATGAAAATGTACCTCAGCCTCTATAAGGGCTTTATAGAATGCCTCCTCGCCAAATACTAATTTTTTCAGAACCCTTCTAGCTGTTGACGGGCCAATGCCTATCCAAGATAGAGCCTCAATACCTTTCTTACCATAATTAAGCACAATGTTTGCTTTCTCATAAGCGTCTCTTAGCAATCTGGCTTCGCTTTTCGTAAGAGTTCTCATTTGGCGTCTCTTCTTTACAATACTAGCAATTTTCTTGGCCTCTTCCATATTTGTGAATGGTGCTAGCATCCTTGAGCCGCATTCTTCACACTTCGGGGTATCCTCCATATTTGAGATTACTACTCTCCTTATTGAACCACACAGAAGACATACTAAGTATACCTCCTTCCGAGATAGTCTCCTCTTAATAGCCTCAGCAAGAACAGTAGATGGTAATTGCTTTACAACTACTTTGTCGCTAAATCTTGCCTCTGATACAGCGTCCTCTGCTAAAATAGATACATTCCTTAGATCTATTACTTTTAGCTTACGTATTCCATTTCTTAGCTCTTTAATGAACTCTAGGAGCGCGTTAATATCCACTTTTCTCACGAGGATTTCTCTGAGAGCCTCCTCGCCGAGAATAGTATCGGCTAATCTTCTTAATGTTCTTTTTAAAAGCGTGGTATCGGTTACCTCGCGTTGAATAGCACCACTTCTTATACCAACTCTATAAAGAGTCCACTCAAACATTTTACTTCTTTTTATTGCCTTCTTAACAAGTTCTACTATTTCTTTATCACTTAACATTATTAATCCTTGTAGTATCTGCCTAACATAGGATGCTAAGCGACGAGATGGAAGACGAACCGCAACCACATAAGGCGTACTAGCTGTTGATGGGTTAAAACCTTCTATCTCGGCTATGTACGCCGAGATAAGGTATTCAAGAGCTTTATTCCCTCTAGACCCTAGAAAGCTATAAATGATAAAGATGTCGCCATAATGTTCTACTACGCAGCTCCTATCACTAGGCAGTTCTCCTATATCCCTGAGATAATCCATAAGCTTCCTAATCACTAGGGCTCTGGCATGCTTCGACAAGGGATAATTCTCTAAAACATTACTGTTCTCCTTAATCCTTCTTAGTACGCTTCCAACCTCGCGAGCAACACCATACTCAACTGGTATTAGTTCACCCTCCCATGCTGGAGGCATCAGCCGCTCCGCATCTTTTCGGGGAATAACACGCACTACACCCTTCTCAACATCTATTACCTCCCAAACCCTACCTGCTAATACAAAAACACCGCCCCGATCGAGCGTTGCAACAAATTCTTCGTCGAGTACACCTATCTTCTTACCACTTACGGAGTCAAATACATCGTACTGCTTGGTCTCCGTTATCATTGTTGTAGAGAAGTAATAGCTTTTACTACGTGGCCCGAGCTTAATCTCATTACCATTAAAACGAAGAATGCCAACAGAATCTGCTATGCTAATTGCCTGAACTAATTGATCTACATCAAGGTTTTCATAGAATTTACTACGTGTAATAACATTGTAGGCATCTAGTAGTTTTATTGAACCTTTCTCTATAACCATACCCACAACTTGATGAATTAAGGCATCCAAAGCATTCATATGTATATAGAGGTTCTCCAAGTTGCCCCGCATAGCTCTAGCAGCGATAACAGCTGATTCAAGTACATCAAAAACGTTAGGTGACGCGACTATAACGCCCCTTGATACTAAGCCTAGTTTATGTGAGGCCCTACCAACACGCTGAAGAAGCTTAGAGGCTTGGCGCGGAGATAGGTATTGAATAACCAGGTCAACACGCCCTATATCGATACCTAGTTCCAGACTCGAAGTCGCTATGAGCAACCTCACCTTGCCGTCCCGGAAGTATGTTTCGCTCTCTATTCGCTCATCCTTGCTCAGACTACCATGATGAACACGGACAATATTGCCCAGTCTGCTCCTAAGTAAAGCACCAAGTACTTCTGCGGTATCACGTGTATTCGTAAACAGCAGGATATTTCCACGAGAATTCGCCACTTTGTTAGCTATATAATTTATTCTAGCATTGAGAGATTCCATCGTATCAGAACAAGACTCCCTAGGGCATGGTACATCAACTTCTATTGCATAGTGTTTTACTAATTTATTTGCATCAATAACCCTAAATAATCTATGCCCCATGATAAGCCTTGCAACACCCAGTGAGTCGCTGAGCGTTGCCGATAGTGCTATGATCTTTAGGCGTTTCCTTGAATAAAAAGCATCAACACGCTCTATTGCTAGAGATAGCTCCACGCCACGTTTACTCGATAAGAGCTCGTGAATCTCATCCACTATTACGTATTCCAAGTACTTCAATGACCTCCTGAAGGAATCCGAGGATAGTAATAGATAGAAAGTCTCGGGAGTCATGATAGCTATTGCTGGGGGATTCTGCAAGAATTCTCTTTTCTCAGACGCGCTACTATCGCCATGCCTAACCCTAAGACTTAAACCAGCTTCTTCAGCGATACGCGACATTCTCTGAAAAATGTCTCTGTTTAGACTCTTAAGAGGAGTAATATAGAGAACACGAATCCCGGAGAGCCTATTCCTAAGTATTAGAGACATTACAGGAAACAAAGCCGCTTCTGTTTTTCCGCTTCCAGTAGGAGCAGCTATCAGAACACTGTAACCACTAAGAATAAGAGGAATGGCTGCTGATTGTATAGGGGTCGGTTCTCTGTACCCATGTTTGCTAATCACCTTAGAGAGACGCGCGTCAAGTAGGGAAAAAACATTATCTTGCTGCACCACCAGCTCACCTCAGAGCTTGGAAGAGCGCTAATGAGGCAACGGTTCAGTATTACTCTCTCACTACTTATTGCTGCTGCTGTATTGCTCACGCCTAGTCAATATGTTAATATTGTATACCCTTTAATAGGGATTCTTATTGCCTTGATGCTCAGATCAGTACTAGCCATAATTTTAATATTTATTATAAATATAATAATATTTTCAAAAGTATTAGAAGAAACAGTATTTGTAGCTAGTTTTAATAATCAATTACTAAAAATAACACCAACTATAACCATAATAATAGCAGAATCAATACTAATTATGTATTTAATAATACTTTTAATAATTAATATTAAAAGAAATAATATGAAAGATAGTTTCCTAGCAAGTATAATAAATATACTAATATATTATAAAAACATATTAGAAGATTATAGTATAAATCTTAGAAACCAATTGGTCTATGCAGCAATATTAACTATTTTACTATGGATGCTTAGCCCGCACATACTACCTAGTATAGCATACCTTTACGCTATATCTATACCTCTATATCTAGTCATAGCACCAATACAAGACGCGCCATTATTACAAATCGTCTCTTCATTAGTCTTTATAGCATCATTACGATACCCCCCATCGATACTCCTAATATATTATTTCAAAGATGCTGAAACAATAGAAATCGTTGAAAAACTTCGAAGAAGAAAAGGTGCCGAACTAGGCCAAGCTATTGCGGCCCTAATAGAATCTCCTCTCGTGAAGTATCGTGACGAGAATATAAGAATTACTCATAGGTACTCATATGACTGGGCGCCACTCCTAACGATAACACCATATAAGATAAGTATTGACATACATACGAATCCGCACATCGTAATTAGTGGGGCATCGGGGTCCGGAAAATCATATACAGCTGCAAGGATAGCTACACAAATAGCACGAATAACTAAATCAAGCGTAATTATCATTGACCCACATGGCGAATATAAGAATTTACTAAACGGGGGCATGGTCATTAACGCTTCTACTTCATCCATTAATCCATTAGACCTGCAAGGGAAAAGTCCACGTCAGCGAGCAATCGAGATCACCTCTCTAGTATCATCGCTTTTTAAGCTAGGACCGCTTCAGGAACGGCTATTAGAAGATGCAATACTCCTTGCATATGAGACAAGGGGCATAATAGAGAACGAACCAAGTACTTGGAGAAAAACGCCGCCTACTTTATTAGATGTCGCCCAGATACTAAGGCAAATTGCTAGCAAGGAGAAACGGGCATATATTGTTGCAACATATATAGAGTCCCTTGCCTCAAGAGTATTTACGAAAACTAGAATTTCAATGGACTCTATCCTTAGTTCAAGGAAGCCAGTAATAATAGACTTATCGAGTATTGGAGAAAGATCGTGGCAAAGCTTGTACATAGAGTTATTTCTTGAAAAACTATACGTAGCTATGAAGGAAAAAGACCTGGCCAAGAGCATTAGGGCAGTACTTGTAATCGATGAAGCTCATCTTGTTGCATCCAAGAATTCGCGAAGAAATATTGTAGCAAACATGGCTGCAGAATTGAGAAAATATGGCCTCGCTCTCATATTGATAGCGCAGCGTTTAGATGACCTGGATAAATCAATATTGGCTAATACTGGTACCAAGATAGCGTTACGACAAGTTGAGCCGAAGCTAGCAAAATATGTTGCAGAAAGTATGGCTATTAGTAATAACCGTGACGAGATAGATATACTTACAGAGACCCTCGGTCTGCTACCCAAAGGTTATGCCATTGTCCGCGACTACAATATTAACACTCCACTAATGTTACGTATAAGCTGATAAGCAATGAAGTATTTTAATAGGCAACACAAAAGGTTATAAGCTGCAAGAAGTGGGCAAAAAGAGAAGGTGAATTTGAATGTCTGAGGCAGAGGAGTCAATAATTGCTGAAGAGACTGGGGCAAGTGAGACTAGCAGCGCTGAAGGAGAAGAAATAGAAGAAGCAATTGATATTGACATAAACGCGTCACTACTTGAAGCAATGGTAAGGCGCACAGAGATTCTAGAGAAGGTTCTACGCGGAGAACTTAGCGTAGAAGATGCCGTTTCCTCATTACAAGCAGTGGCTATACCTACCATTGGCTCGAAGAGACGTAAAAAGAAGAAATAGCCAAAAAGTGTGGCTAGAATACCTTCTTTATTTCAACCTCGTATCCTAACTGTTCTAAAGCTCGACTAATCACGTCCTCCTTAATACGCCTATCAAATACTATTACAACATATTTTTCGTTATTCTCTTTTAGCAATTTAACTTTGTCAACAATTGCCTCGCCTCTAATATAGTCATCGGCTCTGTGTGGCGGCGCAAGATAATCCTTAAATTTTTTCCTCATATAGTCGAAGAATTCATCGAAATTTCTGATATACCTGAGCGTCTCTTGGATATCATTAGGTTTCTTACCCAGTATCTCGGTAAGTGCTTGAAGAAGCCTCTCAGCATCCTCTCTAGGAAGTTTTACTAACTTGTACTTCGCGAAATCAATTTCTATAGCTATTCGCTTCATCTCCTATCCCTCAATAAACCCCTTAGAGGATAACACACAAGCACAATAAATAGCTAAAGAGATCTTTAACGGCGTCATCCCTCTGAGCGGCCTACTCTACGGGGCCTTGTAAGAGATGTGCCCCGCCGCGATTACCGCTTGTCATCGGTCAGCCATCTATATAATATTCTCATAGGATTCACGTAATAACGCTTTAAGGCCTTGCTCTTTTTAGTTTGCCCCAAGCATCAATAGGGATACCGGGAACGAAAATGAGTATCTATTGGGAAAGATGTGATGTATGCGGGAGACATAGACCTACGCGTCAATGCTGGCTTCATCCAGAGAGAAGTGTTTGTCCATATTGTTGCTTAGCTTGCCCAGAACGAAACCAGTGTCCTCGGCCAGCCTGGTTTCCCTCATTAAGAGGAGTAGTACCTAGAGCAGCGGAGACCAAGGAGGAGGCAAAGAAAGCACTTGAAGAACTATTAAGGAAGCTAGAAGAAGGTTAGATTCTAGGAGATACCCAGTACACGAGTATGCCTCCGCCAGGTAGATCGAAGCTAAGTCTCATAGGAAGCGATTCTCCATATTGCAGGGTTACTGTATCGGCCGCACTGGCTGCCTTCAGCGTAGCCTTCAATAGATCTATAGAGTACTTAGCTGATATAGGGGGATTTCCGCTAACATCTAAGCTAAGCAGCGGATCCCCTTGTACTAAGACACCACGATAACGTTTTTGAGTAGTTTCAGCTAGGACCTCTATTTTATCCTCGTACGTTTTGAATTCCACTTCATCACTAACTATTTTAGCATCATTAATTACATTCTTGAAGTCCTCTGCCATCATGCGCGCAGTTACGCTTAGCTCTACTTGAGGCTCACTTAGTTCCTCAACTATACCTTCCCGAAGAGCTACATAAAATGACCGAACTACACCCGTCTTTTTATCATGAAAGTTTATCTCTAATCTACGGTGCTCCTCATCAAGTTTTAGCTCAACAATATCATTACGCGTACCTCGCTTGGCAATTCTGTTTAATTCGTCGGCGCTGACTATGAAGGTTTTCTTGTCCTCTGCTAGCTCAAAAGAGTCAAAGACCGTTGATGGGAGGCGTAGAACTATCATTGTAGTCTTATCAGGCGTTAGCGCCTTGACTTCAAGCCCCTCGGCCGTAGCTACAAAGGGTACCTCGTCCATTACCTTCGCAAGCGTCTGAACCATGTATTTAAACTTCGTAGCTGCAGGGTAAATGGCTCTAAAGCTCATGCCTCACCCTCCGTACGTTATTCTTAGTAGAGAGCTTTCAGCTTTATTTATATCTAGGGACTTAAGCTAATAATCGGCGATGATGGCGCTCTACCCGCCTTGACTAGCACTACGAGAGATGAAGAACTAACCACCGACTGAGCCGGCCATAAGTGGAGCATTGTATAACCTTAACATTTAATATATCTTAATCCATGGATACTTGTTGCCGATATGCTCAGAAGCTATTTGTCTAAATCTAATGCTATCATTCAACATGTAGACATTATTAAACATTACATAGACTTCCTTTAAGCCTTTATACGTCTCTAGGTAATCAGATATTTTATTAACTAATGTGAATAAATCGTCATCTGTGTACTTATACCTATAATTTACCTCCCTTCCCCCTAGACCGTGGAGCCTAAAGTACAGAACTGTTTGTTCCTCGCAAAT
>JALVKZ010000221.1 GCA_027033675.1 Pyrodictiaceae archaeon
GGTAATACCCTCCCTCAGCCTAGGCTAAGCGGATGAGCCTAGACCTTCTCCGATACCGTTCGAGCTCCCCATAGCCCACCACGTGTATATCGAAGGGGTAGTGCGCTAGACCCCTCCTTTCCAGCTCTCCCCATATCTCAGCGAGCACCTGGACCCGCTTCTCGGATGCAACGCTCTCCTCGGGGAACACAACTAGGACGTCTATGTCGCTTAGCACTGTTAAGCGGTTCTCAGCAGCCCCCCCGAAGAGGTAGACTTGAGCTCCAGGGTATAGCCTCCGGAGCAGCTCTACGAGCTTGTTAACGGCTTGTCTCCACTCGCTGAGGAGTTGGAGCCGGGTCTTAACCAAGAATTCTCCCCAGCAGCTCCTCTAAGGCTCTGAGGACCCTGTGAGCGGTCTCTAGGACCAGGCTTGCCTCTTTCTCGTTGTACTCTACAGGCCCATATGCTGCGCGCATATGGGCCTCGCCTAGCCATGACAACGTTACCCTATTACGCCTAACAAACTCTGCTAGCCTTTCAGCATCCTCGCGGAAGCCTTGCTCAAGGAGAGCGGATACTAGGAGGGCAAGTAACCCACGTATATCGTGCCCACGTACCTCCTCGCCGAGGATGCGGTAGAGCACGGACTTTATTGCTAGCTGAGCGGCATACTCAGCCTCACGTGCACACGTATCATAGTCTCTCTCTGCGCAGGCCTTCTCGGCCCAGCACAGGGCGTTTCGAGCCCGTCTCCACAATAGTTCTGCATATTCTCCGCTCACACCAAGGGCACCTCTTCTAGCGACGAGGTGGACTAGCCCTGTGTTTGCTCTACGAGTAGTTCCTCAGCCTCCCCTTTCTCCTCTCGTTTCTTTTCCTTCTTTGCGCGCTCCGCTAGCTTCATCACTATCCCTATGAAGCGCAAGGGGTCTATTGAGACTACTCCGAGTGTCTCCGCGAACCTCCTCGCCCCTTCATCGTTGCTCACGAGTATTGCTTGTAACTCCACTGCTAGGAGAACCGCGTCCAAGTCCTCAACACTATCCAGTACCCCGTGCCTTGTTGCTTGGCGGTAGCGCTCACGTAATCCCCTTATCAAGGTGCCCAGTTTCTCGCTCCTCTCCTCCCTGCTCACAGTCTCTTGGGGATACATGCCCCCCATCTCAAATGCTCGGCGGACATGCTCCTCTGCCACTCTTAGCCCCTTGGTCAGCCTCGCCCGCATCTCTTCAACATAATCCCTTATCACGCTAGCAGGTATCCTTATCTCGTGCCTTGCAGGCGGCTTAATCGTTATCCATGTGGCTAGCTCCTCGAAGGAACGGAGACTGACACCATTGGAGAGGAGAAAGCGCCGAGCCTCCTCATAGACGCTGGGCGGCATGTATATCTCAAGGCCGTAGCCGAGCCGGGCCTCAGCCACTAGTCCCGCTAGCCTCCTAATAGCCTCATCGATGTCACGGGCCCCGAGCACCCCCCTTATACGGGGATCAGTGAGAGCACTGGTATCGAGCACATAGATCCTTAGTACTCTCTGCAAGCGCTTCTCCATATGTCGTTTCACCCCCTCTGCGGTACTCTCCTGGGGCTCCCGGGGGTGCATCGGGGCCTCCTTTCCTGTCTCGGGGAGAGTAATTGCCACCTACGCGTGGCCCTTGTTCACGCTAAGCCGGGATGAGCTACTTGGCTTGTTTTCTCCTGGGGGGAGGGCGCGGAGAGGGTCTCCATAGTATATTGTTCTCCCCTTCTCGCTGAAAATAATATTTTCCTAGACGAGGTGCCACATATACGAGGCCCAGCTAGTCTCTATCGTGAATGGCTCCGGTCTAAGCGGGGTAGTCCTAGTTGAGCAGCGCTGATGAGGCAAGGGTGCCTAGGCTCGAGCCAGGGCTGGTCTCGGCCGCTGTAGCTGCCTGGGGCTTGTTGTTCTTTGTCTCATTGTTTAGCCTGGGTCTCTTCCTCAGCGACCCGAGTTCTTGGCTAGGCTTTGCTGCGAGGTATTGGTTTGCCGCCGCGGCGCTCTCTGGGGCTAGTACGTTTGCTGTTGGGCGTCTGCTTGCAGACTATTACTCTGAGGCACTAGTAGTCGCGGAGGAGTATGCGCCGGAGCTTCAACCCAGCTGTAAGGAGCCCCGTGTATACGACTCGGCAGCGGATGTCGCGCAGGCTGTGGCTGGGCTGGAGCAGCTCTCCTCGCTATGGCCGCTCGCAGCCGCTAGCTTTGGGCTCCTAGGCCTCTATAGTGGTGTCCTCCTTTACTACCTTGTGCGTCTAGCTACTAAGGGGCTGCGGGGCCTGGGCTATAGTATCTCAGAGGAAGCCCCGGCCACGAGGAGTATGGCTGCCCTCGCAGTCATATCTCTTGGTGTCGGGTTACTGGTTGAGGCTTACTATGTTTCGCGCATCCTCGGCGACACGGTTACGAGTGTTAGGAGTCTCGTGGAGGAGGCTGAGACTACTTGGATGCCAAGTGTAGATTAGTCATAGCAATGATTGTACTAGGCTACATCGTTTACGTTATCGCGTTGTTCTCTCCAAAGCTCGGGGATTACGTCGCGAAGGCCTCTCTAGCGGTATTAATCGGTATCCTAGCCTACCTATACGCGAGGTATAGAGCAGCGCAGTGTAGCAGGGTAAGGAGCAGGGGAGAGGAGATAACACGTACACCAGTTGGCTAATCTATCGGGGCCATCCCTGTCTCAAGTATCTTCCTAACCTCTATCCACGTGTCCTTGGGCTTCTTTATCCTTGCCCTTAGGTAGCCGTTCTCCTCCCAGGTCTTCTCCACTATGAGGTCTATGCCTAAGCTCGCCATGTAATCCAGGAACTCGTTCAGCTCATCAGCGTTGGCGAACTCCAGCTCAAACTCCTCCGCGACCATCTCGCCCCTCGCAACCTGCTTAACGGTCTCAATCGCTGGCCTCAGTATCGCTGAGCCTAGTTCTAGGGCCAGGCTATCGAGCTTGGGGCCCTCCAAGCCCTCCTCATACGCCCGGAATATCTCGCGGAGTATCCTTGAGAAGAGAAAGCTCCTCCCCTCCTCCATGAAGAACCTCATGCCTATTCGTAGATCCCCTATATTGGTTGCAGGTGTCGTGTACTTCAATGGGTGCACCCTGTACTCCGGGTCCTTGAGCACTACTCCCTCCCTTCCCTCCTGGTG
>JALVKZ010000222.1 GCA_027033675.1 Pyrodictiaceae archaeon
GTTGACTATGCTGGCCCATGGCGCCTTCTTCAAGAGGGGTAGGAATGTCTTGGTTACGAGGAATACACCGGTTAGGTTAACCCTTATTACCTGCTCCCATTGCTCGAGGCTCGTCTCCTCGGTTGAGCCAACGTGTATTATTCCAGCGTTGTTTACGAGGACATTAAGGTAGGGCCACTTCTCCTCAACCCTCTTCCTAGCCTCCTCAACGCTCTCCGGGCTCGCGACATCGAGACCCAATACTAGTGTATCGGGAGCCCCGCGTCTACGAGCCTCCTCGGCCACCTTCTCCGCTAAGTCACGTCTACTGTGATAAGTAATGGCTACCGCGTAGCCCTCAGAAGCGAACCGTAGAGCAATAGCCCTACCAATCCCCCTACTAGACCCAGTAACTAGGACATAGCCCGCGACACTCATAAGAGACAACACCCCCTTCTCATAGCTAATGTAGGGAGTTCTACAAGGATGAGGATAAGTATTCCTGCCAGGTTCTTTGTACAGATACACACGCCTTATACGGTTCCCCCGGAGAACATAGTATCCAGGATAAGAGCTTGGCTCTTTAAGAGGAGGATAAACCTATGTCGCTGACTATTGTACTTCCTCGCCGAATAGCTGGGAAGCTTCGACAGGAAGCTGAGAAGCAGGGAGCATCACCAGAGGAGCTGGTAATCGAGGCGGTTCTTGGTAACCTAGATCCGCCGGAGAGAGCAAGGGAATACATTGAGGCAGCCGAGAAGCTGTGGGGCGCAGCAGCGCTGGCCGTGAAAGCATATGCTTCTTGGAGAGATGGCAAAAGATTATCAAGTCACAGCGAGCTATGGATGTACAAGAATAGGCTTAAGCACGAGCTAGGAGAATGGGTGCATGATGCATGGATGAGCGCTAATGGTATGCATACATGCTTCTACGAGGGCTGGTGCAGCGAGGAGGATGTAAGAGATTCTCTAAAGAGGGTTGAGAAACTGGTTCGGGAGATAAAAGCTAGAATAACAAGGACTAGATAGAAATGGTGCACGTTTTAGTAGTGCTTCCCGGTTAGCTTAGCGCTATACTCTTGGAGATAGGGGTTCATGAGGCGTGCAGCGTAGGGCTCATGTTGCTTTCTCTGCTATGCTTGGGGTGTTAGTGGCTAAGCTCTTGGCTGGCACGGTGAGTGGTGTCTATATTGGTCTTGTAGTGGCTATTGTTGCGGGTGTTTTCCCTGACCTCGATCTCGGTTATAGGCATCGAGCTGCTCTCCACAATCTCTTTGTCTGCGTATTGCTGGGGCTCCTGGCCTACTACACTGGTTCTCTCTACTCCCAGGGCCTAGGAGTGCTCGTAGGAGCCAGCTTTGCTGCTGGTTTCCTTGGCCACTTGTTCCTCGACGCGTTGACTGTGCGGGGGGTTGCTCTCCTATACCCGTTTAGCAAAAAGTACTATAGGCTGGCTAGGCTCCGCTCTAATAACCGGTTAGCCAACATGATTATTGAGATCTTATCAATCCTAGCCATTATAGCTATATTCGTCTCTCCCCTCGGGTGGTAGGTCTCTCCTTGGAACCCGGGTGGCTCGGATACACGTGGCGGAGACTATTCTACACCAGGCACGCCGAGGAGAGGATGAGGGAAAGAGGCATAGGCAGAGAGGAGGTTGAGGAGGCTCTCCGCAAGCCCCTGCAAATACTCTACGATAGGGGCAACGATGTCTACTTAGTCCTAGGAAGCAACGACATAGCAGTAGTAGTGGCTAACCGGGTAAGCTACGCCGAGATAGTCACAGTGCTTCGCAGAAAAGAGTACGAAGCACTAGTGGGAAGACTAGGGAGAAAAAGATACAAGGCCATTCTCTAAACCACGACCACTTCTAGGCCAAGGTTTAACCAGATTATCTCGCGCCTTTTTCAAAGCCCCTATCAGCGGTAATTATCCTTGATAACGGCTCCCTCTCCTCAGGGAGTTGTTTTAGGACACCATTCAGCTTTACGAGGGTATCTCCTTTCTCCAGCTCGAATAGCTTCTCTACTGCTTTAGCTATTCTAACAACGCTCTTGTAACTATCTAGTCCTGCCTCAATAAGCTCCCTTAACGCCTCACTCCGTGAACTAAACACTTCAAGCTCTACTAACATAATCTATGGTTTCAAGGACTTCCTTGCTAAGGTGTAGTGGCGCTATTTTAGCCATTCTGGCGAGCATTCCCAAATACATCCCGGTATCACGTGCACGTATAAGATCACGTTCTTCTCACTCGGTACCGGATTTGTAAAATACATTGATTCAATAAGCAGAGTCATCTTTGTATAATGGTTTTCTCTATAGTATTGCTCTTTCTGGGTGCTGGGGGTTGGTTGAGCAGATTGGCCCGGAGCCCTGGATGCTGGACATTATTGCTGATAGTCTTAGCCTTGACCGGGAGCGCGTTGAGGGGCTTGTGAGGAACAGGGTTATCCGGATCCGGGCTTACCGCGGCTTGCTCTACGCTTCTCTGCGCAGAGAGCTAGCCAGCTATCCTGAGGGAACCGTGGTTATATTTGGGCGTGGATGGAGCAGGATTATCCATGGCTATCCACCTATACAGAGAGCTGTGTTGCTCCGCGTAGCTGTGCCGAGGCACTTCATAGACAGGGTCGTTGTCGAGGAGAAGCTTAACGGTTACAACGTGAGAGTCGCTCTCATAGATGACCGGGTAGTGGCTATTACCCGCGGGGGCCTCATATGTCCCTACACAACTGCTAGGCTGAACAGGCTCCTAGGCTCCCGGCTAAAGGAGGTGCTAAGGGAGCTCGGGCCAGAGGAGCACTACTTGGCGGGAGAGGTAATTGGGCTAGAGAACCCGTATACGAGGTACTTCTATCCCGAGGCGCCTAGATTCGGCTACTTTGTGTTCGACGTATTCCGTGGAGGTAAGCCCCTGCCTCCGAGGCGGAGAGACGAGGTCACGGAGAAACACGGTGTGCCTCATGTACCTGTCCTAGGCATAGTAGATAAGGATAGCGTTGAGGAGATACGCACTATCATCGCCAAGCTCCACCAGGAGGGAAGGGAGGGAGTAGTGCTCAAGGACCCGGAGTACAGGGTGCACCCATTGAAGTACACGACACCTGCAACCAATATAGGGGATCTACGAATAGGCATGAGGTTCTTCATGGAGGAGG
>JALVKZ010000223.1 GCA_027033675.1 Pyrodictiaceae archaeon
AAGGCCAACATAGACACCGCTCACAGTGCCAGCCAAGAACTTAGCCACTAGCACCCCAAGCATAGCAGAGAAAGCAACATGAGCCCTACGCTGCACGCCCCGGACCCCCTATCTCCAAGAGTATAGGTGCTGACCGACCAGTAGACGGTGAGCACAACTAAGAAAGAATACAATTGATTTATCCTAGTCCTCAATTATCCTAGCTTTTACTTTCCGAACTAGTTTCTTAACTCTCTCTAAGGCATCTCTTATGTATTCCTCGCTACACCATCCTCCGTAGAAACAGGTATGCATAGTATTCGCTTGCGCCCATGCATCGCTTACCCATTCCCCTAGCTCCCGCTTAACCTTGTTCTTGTACATCCATAGCTCGCTATGACTTGTTAGCCTTTTGCCATCTCTCCAAGAAGCATATGCTTTGATGGCCGGCGCTGCTGCGCCCCACAGCTTTTCAGCAGCTTGGCGGACATCACCTTTTTCCAGCTCTTGCTCGGCTTGTATTAGCAGCTCCTCGGCTGCCTCAATGTATTCCTTTGCTCTCTCTGGCGGATCTAGGTTACCGAGAACCGCTTCTATCACTAGCTCTTCTGGCGATGCTCCCTGCTTCTCAGCTTCTTGTCGAAGCTTCTCAGCTATTCGTCGGGGAAGTACAATAGTCGCTGGCATGTGCTCGTCCTCCTCGTGGAGGGCTAGGCTCTTATCCTGGATACTGTGTTCTCCGCGGGAACCGTATAAGGTGTGTGAGCGTCTGCGTAAGGAACCTGGCAGAGGTACTTGAGCTTATCTCTATGGAGCCCTCTGTACAGGTACTGAGGAGGGAGGTGGCGTCCTGTATGAGTGTCGCGGGCTATGTCCTCGTCACCGGGTCTAGTAGGGGGATTGGTAGGGCTATTGCTCTACGGTTTGCCTCCGAGGGCTACGCGGTAGCCATTACTTATCATAGTAGACGCGACTTGGCGGAGAAGGTGGCTGAGGAGGCTCGTAGGCGTGGGGCTCTTGACGTACTTGTCTTAGAGCTCGATGTCGCGAGCCCGGAGAGCGTTGAGGAGGTTAGGAAAAGGGTTGAGGAGAAGTGGCCCTATCTCAATGTCCTCGTGAACAACGCTGGCATACTTCATGTAGGCTCGACTGAGGAGACGAGCCTCGAGCAATGGGAACAAGTAATAAGGGTTAACCTAACCGGCGTATTCCTCGTGACCAAGACCTTTCTACCCCTCTTGAAGAAAGCGCCATGGGCTAGCATAGTCAACCTCGCCAGCATCGCTGGGCAGACAGGAAACATAGTAGCCTCAACAGCCTACGCCGCCTCAAAGGCTGGTGTAATAGGGTTCACGCGCCGACTAGCAGTAGAGCTAGCACCCCTAGGCATAAGAGTAAACGCGGTAGCACCGAGCTTCGTCGAGACAGACATGGTAAGAGACTTCATCGATACACCAGAGAAGAGGAAGAAGATAGAGGAGCTACACCCACTCCGAATGATAATACAGCCAGAAGACGTAGCAGAGACCGTGTTCTTCCTAGCAACGCCGAGGTCACGGGCAATAACAGGTCAAGTAATAGGAATCAATGCTGGCAGACTAACCTGCTAAAAGAGGACACAGAAAAATCATGCCAATGCCGTGTCTCTGCAGTCTCTACGCCTAAGGTCAAATAATCCAGCCATCTCATATATCATGGTATCTATCGGAGTGATTTTTCGAACCCAGTCAGCTAGCACTTATAGCTAATTCCTTTTGTCATGCCTATATTCTCTAAGCTATTTTAGCAATTTGCTTTCTTCGTTATATAGATTTACATGATTTAGTTATTTGTTGAATTATTGAAGGCTTAACGTGGATGAGCTAATTGCCACTATTTGGTCCCCCTTAAGCTGCTTCTTCGGATAAACCATCATAATGAAATTGAAAGTAGAGTCTTGATGGCTTTTCATGGAGTATGCCACAGCTTTAAAATATATGTGGATTCTTTAAGGATTTTAATCTGACTATTGCCGGAGCTGATGCTTTAGCTCCTTTAATGCCTCGCTGTGCTCACGCGACCATAGGTTCTTGTCTATTAGCCTTGGTCTAATCTTGTCCTCAATAATCAGTACTAGCTGTTTTAGTAAGAGAAAGATGTCGGTAGCTGCACTATCTCGGCTAGGGTAACCAGAAAACTCTCCAGCGGGGTCAGGGCCATTATATTGATAAGAGTGTAGATCCCGCGCCATACTAGTGGCCTGGCTAAGCCCACTATAACCCAGCCGTTCAAGCAACTGCGCTAACGGCTTAAGCCGAGACGATGGTATAAATGGTATAGCTCTTTCCTCTAACCACTTCCTCTGTTCCTCACCTAGTCTACTAGTTATCCTATTTACCTCTAGTGCTACCAGCGCACCAAGTAATGCCCTCCATGCTTGAAAAGTCTTACCAGCAGCATTACGAGTATAACCATTTCTCAAGTACTCTATTGCCAACAGGGCCTCTAGCAAGGCTTCCAAGACACGAGCAGAAACGTAACCAAGTCTATCTCTCCTCGGCTTAGGCAACGGTCTATCAAGCAAAGAGGCATCCAGTGAATCCAAACCCGCCAACCCCTACCAAGAACTAGATGTAACCCGGGAGCTATATGCATCGGTATAGCAAGGTATATAATCGTTACTATCTCGGCATACATGTATTTGAAGATGCATTTAGAGGGTTAGTTAGTCGTGCAGGATTCAAGTATTGATGCAAAGATAATAAAGGATGTAATTAAAGATATTGAATCCTTGACAGGACATAAAGTCATCAACGTTAAACGAGGCAATCGAGGGATAGTGCTAATAGCTGAAACTGGTGCGGGAATGCCTAAATATGTTGCATACAAGACTACCGTTGAAGTGCTAGAGAATAAAGCCTTAGAGAGCTTTATTAGAGAGGCCCGGAGGATGTTCTATGCCTCTGGGCATCCTCTAATCTTAACACCTTACTACATAGTAAAGGTTAAGGGAAGACCACTAATATGTATGCGTTATGCTAATATGAATCTAAGGGAATACTTAGTAAAACGTGGAGGTAAACTCAATTTAATCGAGTCATTAATCCTAGCTATACAGATACTAAAAGGATTGCTTTATCTTAGGAAGAGAGGTATATCAGCGCATCA
>JALVKZ010000224.1 GCA_027033675.1 Pyrodictiaceae archaeon
CCTCTTGTGCCCTTTGTATCTAGTACCCTTGTTATCGTGGATATTGCTGCGTGTATATCCAGGCTTCTAAGGCGATCAGCTATGGGTGCTTCTGTCTCGTAGCCGTAGCGCCCACCATATCCATCTATGAAGACTAGTTTTCCATCGTTGATGAACCTTCTTGCCTCTACGCCCTTGAACTCGAGTGACTCTATTATATCGGCTGGGTCGTCGTCAAGGGCTAGGTATATGACGGGCTCGTCTCGGTTCAAGAGGCTTGCAGCTACTTGTTGAAGTATATAGGTTTTTCCGGTTCCGCCCTCGCCTGCTAGGAGGACGAAGCTATTACGCCAAATACCTTTGGGGAGAAGCTTGTCTAGAAGGGGTATATCAAACTTTATGAGCATTTCTTCTCCCAAGGCGAGCTTCTACCACAATTAATTATGCTCTCGGCTAGAATAAAAATATACATATTGGTTTGGACTAGGAATAGTACATAAATACGCTTGAAGAAAACCATAGTATCCAGAAAACGTGCTTGAACCACATGTTCTCTGGTGCTATGCCTTGAAGTGGTTTAAGGAGAACGGGCCGGCTTACACTATTCTCCGTGTAGTGCTTGAGCCCGGCGAAGAAGTATATGCCGAACCCGGTGCACTAATGCTGATGCGCGGAGACGTAGAGGTCAGGACGAGTAGCGGCGGTATAGGAAAAGCAATAGCAAGAAAGCTTCTCGGCGGCGAGAGCTTCTTCATCAATAAGTACCGTGCCTTGAGCGAGGCCGAGATATGGTTCGTGCCACCAACGCCAGGAGACATAGATGCTATAGAGATGAGCCACGATGAGTGGATAATCCAGGACACTAGTTATCTCGCTCATAGCGGCGATATAGACATTAGCGCTAAGTTTACTGGGCTGCGAGGCCTCATAGCGGAGGGTAACCTGTTCTGGCTACGCGCTAGCGGTAGAGGCTTGCTCTGGGTTTCGAGTTACGGGGCTATTAGGAGAGTAGAGGTAGGGCCGGGAGAGAGACTCGTCGCAGATAACTATCACTTCGTAGCAATGCCCGCTGACACTAACTATGTTGTGAAGAAGTTCGGTGGCCTCAAGACATTCCTATTCGGCGGCGAGGGTTTCGTCATAGAGGTTAGGGGCCCAGCAACAATCTATGTTCAGACCAGGATTCTACCACCACTAGCGAAGCTACTTAGTAGATACATTTCGAGAGACTAGACCACGTGTCTCCTCCTCTAGGGAGGCGTGTGTTTCCAGAGAGATATAGGCGAAGGCTCTACAAGGCCTGGCTTATTTTTCCCTTCCCTGAGCCTTCTTAGCGCCCTTGATATAGGTTCCGCGTCAAACGCTATGGTTGTGTGTAGCGCTGCTAGGCCAACGTATTCGCCGAATCTACGATGGAGTTCTGTGTCAACAGCTTGCTCAGGGACACCATAGGCTTCCGATGCTAAGCGCTTAAGCCACCTATCGAGGGGTAGTGCGCTATAGTCTCGGCAAGCGAGGAGCTTCATTAGTGCTAGTGTGTATTTACCCACGCCTCTTATTTCTCTTGCCTCGTCTATATCGCTGCAGCCTAGCTCGTATACCCGCTTCCTAATTGCCTCTATAACGGTTCTTGCCCGGTACCCTAGCCCAGCCTTCCTCAAGAGGTCTAAGCTAAGGTTCTCGGGCAGGGGTGTCTCGAGGTACACGCCCATGCCTTTTGCTGCAAGCCTCCTAGATACTAGTCGATAGAGGCGATAAAGCATGCCCCATCCCTGCTTGAAGCTTGCATTTTGCTGACATACTGCTATGAGGAATGATGCCCAGATACTGGTGCCACGGAGCCTTAGCCCAGGCATTGTCTCGGCTACGCCGCCTACGAGGGGGTCGCCGCGTGCTCTTTTCCAGTACTCTGCGAGATCTTCCCATATGCCTAGACTATACTCGAGTTCGTCAAGCTTTTCTTCCCAGCAATTATTCCCGGGCTCGCTGAATACCCTGAGGCTTAGGACACCGTTATTCTCCGAAAGTACAGCTATTGCTCCTCTACAGAGCTCTATTCTATGAATACTGCCGTCATACATCCAGCCAAAGCTATACGTCATAGCTGTGTGGTGAAAGCTGTATCCTTCATCCGTCTCCACTAGCGCCTCGTATACTGGCCCCAATAGCCTTACATCCTCCAAGACCTTGCTCCCACCTATGAGGCAGGCAACAACGCTTAAGGCCCAGCAAAGAAACGCCGAGGCTACACAGTAGGCCCCTGGCTCCCCTGGATAGGTGGGAGCCCTGTGGCCCAGGGTAATCACCCACGTATTACGGTATTTAGGCCTTTACCACGAATATCTCGGAAGACAGGACTAGGAGGATCGTTATGCCAAGTAACGCGGAGCTAGCTGCAATCTTATCGGGGTTCCTGCCCGGCTATGAGCCCAGGTACGCATACATAGTTCTCTCAAGATTACTCGGAAACACCCAGGCATTGGTTATTAGTATAGGTGAGGCGATCCTATTGGCGGTCTTGCTTGGCCTCGTAGCCGAGGAGGCATGGGAGCTACTGCTACGCCTCTCTACGCGGATCAAGGCCCTAAGAATCCTTGTGAGACGCGTGGTCTCGGCACAGGAGAAGGCGAGGGATCTCATAGAGCGTTACGGTGTACTGGGCCTCTCACTCTTCGTAGCCGTTCCTCTCCCCGTTACCGGCATCTACACGGGCTCTGTAGTAGCTGTGTTACTTGGCCTTAATAAGCGAGCAGCAGTACTCTCACTCGTCATTGGAGGAGTGTCATCCGTCCTTATAGTGGCTGTGCTAAGCGAGCTAGGTGGGAGGATAATTGGCTAGAGCCCCGCTTAGCACAGTGAGGGTACGCGGCGAGGGAGCTAGGCTCGTCGAGAAGAGAGGCGCACTAATGATTTATCGCAAATGGGTTGAGGCCAGAGGCGTTGAGCACGGCGAGCTAGTTGTCGTGGAGAACGAGAGAGGAAAGACTATTGGTTGCGGCTTCTATGACGAGGTAGGCCCGGTTGCGCTGAGGCTCGTTGAGACACTTGATTGCTCGTTCGCGTCGCCTGAGGAGGTGCTCTATACCCTCTTGGAGAGAAGCTATGATGCGAGGAGGCGAGCTGGTCTTGTGGGGGC
>JALVKZ010000225.1 GCA_027033675.1 Pyrodictiaceae archaeon
TCACACGTAGATGCGAGTAATGGCTAGTTATTTGTATGACCTCCCTCCATGTCACGTAGCCCTCATGCTTCATTTCCTTCTCGTTATTCACTATAACCGCTATCGGTTCCTCATTGTCCCTTAGCAATGCCCTAACCACTGTCGCGGGGGTATCACCCGTTACCACCACACGGGGCTTCCTAGCAACCTCCCATACCTTCACCTAGCCTTCACCCCCTTGAAGACATAGCTATGACCAGTATAAAAGAATCCAACGCTCAAACAACTAAGCCAATCTCTAGCATTATCTAGCAATATACACCCCACTTACTACGAGAGCTACTCTCATGCCCTACCCTTACTACTAGACCGGGGAGCCTAGGCTTTATTCCAAAATCAAGGAGTATCCTAATAGCAGCATTTAGCCCTGCCACACCATTTATCTCGCCACCTGGATAGCTACTAGCACTCCCGTGATACAGACAAGGTATTGAGGTTCTATAATCATTCCATCCAGGGACGGGGCGCTTATCGAACAAATACTTATCAATCATAGGCAAATGGTCTGGATGCCCCGTGTAGTTACGACAACAAGCTACTTGATTACGTGCATCACGTATGTCATAAGTTTTTAGAGCTTTCTCGTTACTGCCCGGAGGAAGGACCTCAAATACGTCCTTGGCGAAGCCGCTGAATTGTACAAGGTACGTATCCCTCATAGGCTCTATATAGGTATACTCTCCGCCATAGCTATTACTCCACTTAACATAAACTGGGGTCCCATGCCAGCTAGGCTCTCGGGGAGGACTAGGCTTCTCCGAAAAAACATAGTCTATTCTCTTCACCCTGCTTCGCAAAGTAGTACTGTTCTTAGCATCCCCTATGCTACGAATTTCCCATTCTTCCAAGCGCTCGTAGCCTCTGATATCCAGAAGCGACGTAATAGGAGCAGCAAAGAGTACTACACGACTATGTATCGTAGTGCCATCAGTTGTCTTTACACCTCGCACAGCACCCTCTTCAAACAAGAATTCCTCAACCCTAGTCCCTAGCAACATACTGGTACCGCTCTCTCTGAGTCTTTTTCTTAAGATTCTCGAGAAGGATAACATAGAGTGCTCAAGCTGGCCCCATACATTATTATTCTGCATATAGTAGGCAAGCACGAACCCACTTGCATCAAGCATTGAGGGATATATAAAGTAGTCCCAGTATCTTCTAGGCATATAGTCAGATAGTATCTCGCGAGCCGTCTTTACGACCAGGTATGAGGCCCCGCATTTATCAAGTATTTGTGCTGCTTCTCCCCGACTCGGGGCTACCGGGGTATAATAGAGACTATGTTCTTTATAACATTTCCAAAATCTTCTAATGTCTCTAAATAAACCAGCTATGTCTATGCTGTGTTCCTTGAACTCTGATACAAGCCTAGTTTCATCACTCCACCAACGAAATACTATCTCGTCGTTCTCGTTGAGCTCAACCCAATTTGGCTCAGGATAATGCATCTCGGGAAGAATCCCGAGCCACTCATTTAACTCTCTAGGGACAAGGCCGATAACATACGCAAACCTTGACGAAGAGGCACCTGCAATGGTACGCGCACCAGCTAATCCGCCAAGGGAATAATTTTGGTCAACCAGTAACACGCGTAATCCATGCAGAGATAATACGATGGAGGCTACGGCCCCGTTATGCCCCCCGCCTATTACTATCACGTCATAGCTAGAGCCCATGTCTAATCCCGAGGCACCAAGACGTAATAGGGCAAAAATAACACTATACCTTACAGGGAGGATGAGCAGCCAGCATAGTTGCCTGGAGGAAGTGGAATAAGATGATGAAGGCCTTTAGGCTTGAGGCTGCGCCGATGAACTAAGTACCCTCGGCTGAGACTTATGACTTATCCTTAACTTTTTATGAGGCCGTTATTGGATTCAGCACTAGGGGTAAGGATATGAACAATCACGATATTCTGCTCCTTTATCAGTATTCTGGGCCGCTTGCAACACTTTACTATCTGGATGAAATAATATACCAGACTAGGTCAAAGTATCAGCGTGTCATAATTGCTAAGCTACGTTACTTCGGCAAAGCACTCATACTTGACGATCTCATCCAGAGCACTGAGTTCGACGAGTACATATACCATGAGGCACTTGTACATCCAGCAATGACGTTGCATCCAAGCCCTAGGCGAGTCTTAATTCTTGGAGGCGGAGAGGGTGCAACTCTTAGAGAGGTTTTGAAGCATAACACTGTTGAGAAGGCCGTAATGGTTGATATTGACGAGGTTGTTGTTGAGGTTTCTAGGGAGTATTTACCAGAGTGGCATCAAGGGGCCTTTGATGATAAACGTGCAGAAGTTGTAATAATGGATGGCTTCGAATATGTCAAGCAAGCAGCTAACTCTGGAGCTAAATTCGATGTAATAATAATGGATTTGACTGATCCCTATGGGTCAGAGATAGCTGCTCATCTCTATAACACTAATGCATTCAAGCTGCTTAAGTCCGTGCTGGACAAGAACGGTGTCTTAGTGACACAAGCTGGCTGCTCCTCGCTATTCCCTGAAGAGTTTATGAAAGTATATCGTGCTGCTAGCCATGTTTTCCGCCATGTCTATGAATATGTTGCCTGGGTTCCCTCGTTCGCCTATATGAACAGCTTTATAATTGCTAGCGATAAGCTAGACGCCCTTAGCATAAGCGAAGAAACTATTGATAAACGTTTATCGGAAAGAGGTGTAGAAACCAAGTACTTCAACGGGAAACGCTATCTAGCTATGTACTGGTTATCATTATATAACAAGTTTATATAAGGATAGGAAAGAAAAGTACTCGCTGGCTACGATGTTCTCATGAGTGTTTGTTCGAGAGATGCTATTCTCTCACATATACTGATGACATTCTTTACTAGCTCTGGCGGTGTCTGGTAGAGATAGGCTCGTCCACCCCGTCTTAGCGGATAGGGCCTCCTAATTACTAATGAACGGGCGTATAGACTTCTTAGTGCTCTTCTTACTACCTCCGGGTTACGGCCTAGAGCGGAGGCGATATCTTTTGCTATACCTCCGCGTTCATGTGTTATGAGATAGGCTAGTACTTGCGCTTCTTCCTCGCTTA
>JALVKZ010000226.1 GCA_027033675.1 Pyrodictiaceae archaeon
GTGGGAGTGCAGATACTGCCCTTATAGAAGGATTTGTCCTTTTGCTAAAACGAGGTAGCTTAGGCTTGGTGTATAGGATTAAGGCAGATCTACATATGCATAGCACCTTCAGTGATGGCCGTAACTCACCGAAGGAAATAATACTCCGAGCTCTTAGCAAAGGCTTAGAAGCAATAGCCATTACCGACCATGATACCTTCCAAGGCTCGATACATGCTAAGAGAATAGTTTCCTCGGAAAAACTCGATATAGTCGTAATTATAGGTGCCGAGATAAGGACAAAGCAGGGCGACATTCTTGTCTACTGTCCTAGTAATCCTCTTGAGAAGATACCACAAGACGCGTTAGAGCTAGTTGATTACTCACACGAAAATAGTTGCCTGGTTATCCCAGCTCATCCTTTTGATCTTAGGAGAAAGGGTATTGGCGAACTAATCTACGAGGCACGGTGGGACGCAATTGAAGTCTTCAATGCGATGAGCGACCCCATTAGTAATAAGCGCGCAGCTGAAGCGGCCCGTGAGCTAGGCTTACCTGGTCTTGCCAATAGCGATGCACACGTAGCAGACGCGATAGGATCGGCATTTAACCTAATAGAGGCGAATAGCCTTGATCCAGGGGAAATACTTAGCTCGATTCGCGCCGGGAGAGTAACCCCGGTGCCTGGGCGACCAGGTATGAAAGCAATAACTTCAACGCTTATGTGGAGTATTGAGCGCCGTCTCAAGAGAAGACGAAAAGGCCCAAGTCGGCTAGATTATGTAAGCGACATGGATGAGGACTACTTCTATGGTGGAAAAATACATGGATAAGCAGGGTCTAGATGTTTTTGAGATCACCGACCCCAGGGCGATAGCTGATAGACTTGCGTTGAGGATATCGAGGATAGGTAGAGAGGTCATTGAGAGAACGCGTTCAGTTCTGGACATAAGGAGTATATGTAGTCCTGTGCATCCTCGAATACTTTATGCAATTGACTCGGCCTATCCAAGTAGAGCTGTAGACTTAGTAGGATTGTCAATAAGCCTTGTCGCGGTTGTATCGGTTAGGTTCAGGGAGGGAGATAAAGTAGAAGCACGTACTAAGAGAAGGCTCCTTGCAAGCTATTTTTCGGAGATAGAACAAGATCGCGTAGCAGCTTTTGCGAGAAAAGAGGAGAGATTAACAGCACTTAGAGTCATAGAAGACGCCGATATGTTGCTAATTGATGGTGAGATAGTGCCGTACAAGCGTGCCCAGGGCTATTGGAAGGAGCCAGTAAGCTTAAGTATAGAACTACTCAGGAAAGCTCTAAGGAAAGGAATCCCCATAGTAGGTGTTATAAAAAGAAGCTACTCTACCGAGCTGGCACAAGAACTAGGACTTGATCTTAACGATAAATCGATAGCGTCACTCGTATTGAGACGCGGCGAGTTCATAGAGATAAGGCCCAGCTTCAGAGTACTAAGAGAGCATGGATGCAAAGTTATATACTATAAGCCTCTCCGAGGCCTCGGAGAAGCGGTAAAACTAGAAGCCTGTATACCTAGCGGCGGGCCAGATACATGCAAAATAGTATCATATTTAGCGCGCGAAGCCGGATCCTCGGGGCTTCCCTGGATTATCGATCTCGTTGACTCTCTTTCGAAGAAGGAAGTATCCCTAATAGAGGCTATACGGAGTATGTTGCTCAACAAATTAGCGATTTACGCGGGAGAGAACATTGTAGTAGGTTATCCAACAAACCCTCAGGAGAGAAGGACAAAGTTATAGAGAATGGAGAATAGTGGAGTGTCTGCCCCTGACCCCCAGCCGCAGAGGGATCCGCTGCTCATCCAGCCCCCAGTTGAGGGGGTGTTGCAGCGGCGAGCTCCGCCCGTATGTCTAGGGAGTATGTCTTGGTAAGTTATTGGTTACGCACATCCGCTTAAGAGGAGCCATTTTTCGGCCTCCTTGGCAGCGGTTAGCGCTAGTCTGTGTATTTCCTCGTCCCATGTTGCGTGAAGAATACATTGAATCGAGTTTATTGCCGTGTTGAAGAGTTCTACCAGTTTGTTACAGGGTATAGGCCTGGTTGATGAAGCCCAGAACTTTATCCTAGAGAGGGCTATTAGGAGTTCTATGCTGCACCCATATTCTCTGCTATAGGGTCTGGGTTCGCCTCTAATGTAGCTCGCTAGTGGAGTTAGTGCTAGTCTTAGCCTGTCCCTTCTTTTCGCCCTAGCTGTTATTACGGCCTCGATTAGTATCCCATCGTAGTTGGGGCATGGTGTTGAGATGCTTTGTGCTCCCCGTGTTTCGATTCTTCTGCCTATGTTAAGCGAGTAATAGAAAGGTTTCACGTCGAAAGGAAAGAGTATACAGGCCTCGTAAGCCTCGGGAGCTTTCTGGCTAAGACGAGTACCCGGATATATATTTGCATACAGTCTTCCGCTATCTATATATATGCCTAAGGGTGTTACAAATATGGATGAATCAGAGAATCTTAGAACAGTAACTGACTCGTTGAACCTTCTCGGAGCCAGACGAGACACCGCGAACCCTCTTTCTCCGCTCTATTGGTGCGAGGTTTACGATGCTATAAGAGGACTTTTGAAATTTAGTAGGAGAGATGATTGTTTTGCCGCAAGAGTCGCTGAATCTCTTGCATATAGAGCGCATCTAGAGGGAAGCCTGCTCTCCTTAGACCAGGTATGTGCCAGTATCGAGTCCCGTGATACCTGCATAGCCGGTGGTTCATCGAGTCTAGTTCTATTCTTAGACGAACTAACTAGCTGTGATGCAGTGATAAGTGTTGATGGCGCAACAACTATTCTATCTAAGCACGGTATTTTGCCAAGGATTATTGTGAGCGACCTCGATGGGGCATGGAGCTGGTTAATCAACGCTGCTACTCAAGGCTCTATTTTTGCGGTACATGTGCATGGCGATAACTATCCCTATGCTGTCCAGTTCTTAACAAGTAACTCTTTCTCCAAGATTATAGTTTCTCACCAATGCCCAGGCCATGGCCGTTACTCTGTGTTTATACCTGGCTTTACTGACGGTGAAAGAGCACTTGGCCTCGCTCTTTTGTGCTCGCCTCGCAGCATTATCTTGTATGGCATGAGGACGT
>JALVKZ010000227.1 GCA_027033675.1 Pyrodictiaceae archaeon
GCATAGAGCCTTTAAAGCAATATCCATTAACGACCCAGTACAGATTAATGTAACAAGTAGCCTTGCTTATTAACTAGAGCAGCAGGGGGCTGAGTGTATTGGCGCTGCGCAAGGCCCTAGAGAAGCCGCTGCCCAGGCCTGAGAAGAGCCTAACCGGATATACATCCGCCCGCGTACTGGAAGCCCTCCTAGAGAACATGCTAGCCCCTTGAGTTCCTCGCAAAGGGCTATACCGGGAATACGGCAGGCAAGGCCTTCCAGGCATGGAGAGCCCTTACAGCAGCACTACTAGCCCTAGAGAAGGACAAGATAGCCGAGAGGCTAGCCAGTGAGCAGAGAAAATGGCTACTCAGAGTAGCTATCCCCCGTATGCCCAGTACTAGGCTAAAGCCGCTAAGCAACCTAGTAGAGGAGGCTGGGTACCCGAACTACAGCCCCCTATACTGACCGTGTACTAAACCTCCATGACTACCAGTACCACGGCCCCGACCCAGACCTAGCACTAAGCAAGTACAAGAGCCGAGAAGAAGCAGTCCAGGACACGCTCTATGTTATTAAGCGACTAGTAGAAATCGTTGAGAAACAAGTCAAGCCCCGGCTGGAAGAAGAGAAGCTATGGAACGGAGAGCACCAAGAGACTCTGGAAAAGCTCCGCCAACAACTAGCCACTATCATCAAGGACGCGGACAAGTAACGGAGTCGTCAAGACTGCTCTCCTAGCCTCCTTGATTAATCCTATTGATTAAAGGCTTATAGATTCGATTATGATAAAAAGCTAACTGTCCATACAGCTTATAGCATAGTCCAAAAGATTCTCTTATCAATGCCTTCTCCATTCACTAATATAGGGTCTCCGTCTCTATGGGACTTAGCCACTAAGCTCCAGTATATGTCTATGTATTTCACTATCCTTGGTCTGATAACCGGTTTATAGGCATATGCTTCTCTTCTCCCCCAGTAATTGTAAAGGATAGACTTAAACATGCTAAGAAGTCCATAACTCTCTGCTTCACGCAGCCACCGCCACCACGATCGCTGAGTTTTAAGACCGATGAATTTGAAAAAGTCCCCTAAATCCCGTGTAATCCTTGGCTTTACGAGCCTCGAGAACGCTATGTACTCACAGAACCCTTCCTCCTCGGCAGCAGTTAGTTCCCCATAAACACTTCGATAGTCTATGACATTACTTCTCTCCTTAATTGTCGCTATATCCTCAATAAGGTGATGTGTGTATTCATGAATAGCTATATGCTCCAGGTATAAGCCTAAAAGCTGAAATATTGCGATAAGTGTCTTAATATTTCTCTCGAGTTCTTCGGATACCTTATTGGTACGACCATGGTTAATAGCGGATACAAAACTATCTATGGGCGCTGACCGCGAGGAGAGAAGCTCAAGAAGAATGGGGCGAATGCCGTGAATATATATCCTCTCTGCAAAGAGCATAAACTCTGTCAGTAGTTTTGGGTATGCCCGAAGAAGCCTAGCAAAGTCCTTAACTATCTTCGAGAACCGGAAATATATACCCCACTTGTCTGGGTACAAGTGATAAGGAACATAGAAAGCAAGAGGATCAACAATAATTTCTCTGAAGCGCCTCTTTGGTTGCTTCTCCCAATCCGCGTCAAAGTCTTCTACAGCAGGCGGGTTATATTGCCTTAGCCCTAGCTTACTAAATAATCTCCCTAGAATGAATTCTATAACATCCTCCGAAGGAGCAGCAATGTCCTCCGAAAAACTTGATTGAAGCCATTTAGTAAGCTTTTTGGTGCGCTGCCCATGCCGCTCAGGAGGAACCCACTCATCCCCAATATTAAAGACCATAGATGAACTCACTATGCTAAGAAACATCTCATGAACCCCATATATTGTATCCTACAAACGACGCTATAACGATATATGCTATTCGCCTAATACAATGCTATGATAATTGAAATATGAACCGATTCCCTAATCCTCATCAAACCTATGAAAAATCTCTTCATATCTGCAAGGAAGAATAAATCAATAAAAAGTTGACGAATGTGGTCCTAAATAGTGGAGAACCGCCGCGACTATGTACGCCGAGGAGAGGCGGGAAGCCGCGGGCGGCGAATGACCCGCATGCCTTCTCGTTTCTCTTTGCTTATTTGGCATGTTACGGTCTACCTCCTCGCACTATAGCTTGACAAGTTTCCTTGGCATTTGTTACCAGTTAACTAACACTTAAGGCGCGAATTGAATATTGACTACGAGGCTTATGATTAAGGAAGTTAAGGACAGGAAGTACGTCTACCGCCAATACCGCTTGGACGGCAGAGTAGTAACAGAGTACATCAAGCCCCTCAAGGAGATAGTCTCCATCTACGAGTTCTATAAGCGGGACAGAGTAGAGGAGCTGAACAGGCGCCTAATCCGCTACTACGCGAGACAGCTCGCACAGGGAATTGAAAACAAGTTGGTTAACCAGAAGACTTCTGAAAAGACCGAGAAGGAGAAGAACGGGGATTCTAAAGAAGGTTTGGTGCGGCGGCCGGGATTTGAACCCGGGATCACCGGCTTGGGAGGCCGGCGTCCTAGTCCAGGCTAGACGACCGCCGCTTCCGTGTCGTGTGGTACCTCTCTATGTGTGGAGGTTTATTTGGGTAGCTCCATACGTTTTGGTTTCTGTGCGTGTTTCTTTTTAGGGCCTGGGGTTTGCTTGTTTTCCCCGTGGCTTGGGGTGTTTTCTTGTGTCTGAGACTGTTAGGGCGTTTATCGCTGTTGATATAGAGGATCCTCGTGTTATTGCCCGGCTTGTTGCTATTCGTGATGCGTTTGTTGCTACTGGTGCTCCTATGAAGCCTGTTGAGGACCAGAATCTCCATATTACTATTAGGTTCCTCGGTAACATCCCGCTTAGTCTCGCCGACGATATTCGGGGGGTTATTGAGGCTGCTAGGCCTCGTCGCGTGGTTATTCGTCTCCGCGGCGTGGGGGCGTTTCCTAGTATGCATAACCCGAGGGTTATCTGGGTGGGCGTCGCTGAGGGCGCAGAGGAGCTTGCGAGGATTTATCGCTTGATTGAGGCTGGTCTTCGCCGCCTAGGGT
>JALVKZ010000228.1 GCA_027033675.1 Pyrodictiaceae archaeon
AAAGAGTACCCAGTACATGGGCCCGCTCTGTATCCTCGCGCCCGGTAGTCGCTGCTTTATCATCTCTACAACTCTGTAGGCCTTACCCATAAAGGCTGCTGTGTCCACCTTGCCATTGATTATTGCTAGTGCTGCTTGCTGGGGATTACTGAACCCTATGTTTACTACTCTTATCTCTGTGTATAGTGGCCTCCCTGCCCAGAACGATGGGTTGGCTACAAAGACGTAGCCTTGTTGTGGCTGGTAACTCTTTAGCCTATAGGGCCCTGTTCCTATGAATGCCTTCTTGCCACGGAGGCCATAAGGATTCGAGATGTTTCGCCAGATGTGCCATGGTAGTATGAATATTGTTGAGGCATAGTCTTCTAGGAAGAAGGGATAGGGCTTGGCGAGCTTTATTACCACGGTGTAGTTGTCCTCGGCGTATACGCTCTTTATCAGTGATGGTTTTATGTTCTTCCAGGCCCAGTGGTGCTTCTCCAGGTACTGGAGCGTAAATACTACGTCTCTAGCCGTGAAGGGTTCTCCGTCTTGCCATTTCACGTCGCGGCGTAGGTGGAATATCCATGTATAGGGGTCTGGATGCTCCCAGCTAGAGGCAAGCCATGGTATGATGCCGTGCTGGTCTTTCCACACGAGTGTGTCAAAGACTAGGCTTGTCAAGACGTAGCCTGGGCCTCGTGGATAGAAGAGGAAGGGGCTAGGGGCGCCCCAGTCACCCATAGCTATGACTAGTGTGTTCTTCCTTGCAGGCGTGGTGGTGCCTACTAAGCCTGTGGTCTTCTCGCTGCTCGTTGGCTGCTTGCTGGTTGTCTGGGTCGGTGTACTTGTAGTAATGGTGTACGTGGCTTTGGCTGAGGCGCGGCTGTGTAGAGCATAGTATGTGGCCCCGATTATTAGGGCTATGATTATGATTATTGATGCTATAAGGGCTCCTCGGCTCATGCTCTGTGTACACCTCTTCTTGGTGCACTAGTGTACATCCAGGAGTGCACAATGCTTTAAGGAGATAAATTTCTTACTGAGCCCAGCAGGATAATAAAACCAAATTGGATTTTAATACAAGGCTCAGTAGAGGCTCCCTTAAACATGGCTCATCTAGTATAAAAAGCACTTATAGCAAAAAACGCGCATGCCAAGTAAACAGTGTTTAACACGTTTTCAATAGAGTAGGCGTAACCTAGACAAGAACAGAAGTATACGAAAACGGTGTAGAAAAAGGTGGCACAACAACCAGCGCTATCATTCCCACGGCCACCTCTCTCAGCGCTCTCGTTTCCCGTTGAGCCCGCTAAGCCCAAGAACTATGTGATCTTCTACGATCCTAATCGTTGTCTAGGCTGCTGGAACTGCTACCTTGCATGCGCGGTTGAGCATAGTCAGAGCAAGGACCTATTCCAAGCAATCCACGAGACCCCGAAACCAATGCCGAGGCTGAGAGTCCTCTCAATACCTAGGCTAGCCCTACCCTACGTAGTACAGTGCATGCACTGCGAGAACCCGCCGTGCATGAATGTTTGCCCCGTGGGGGCTATCTACAAGGGCCCGGACGGTATCGTTAGGATAGACGAGGCAGTGTGCATTGGCTGTAAGCAGTGTATTAGGGCTTGTCCGTTCGGCGCAATGCTGTTCGACCATGACCGCGGCGTCGCGATAAAGTGTGATATGTGCGAGGATAGGCTCCGTGAGGGACTTCCACCAGCGTGCGTCGAGGCTTGTCCTACTGGCGCACTGCGCTTCGGGGACCTCAGCGAGATAGTTAGGGGTAGGGAGCAGGAGGTTGGCAAGAGGTTCTACGAGGCTCTCCGCCAGCTAATAGAGCCAAGGCCCAAGGCCAAGAAGGCATCTTATAAGGATGTGGTTCCCGCGCCCAGTGCTAGATGGTACTAGTTTTTACACATACTTGATTCATGGTTAAAGGTGTATATATATGGGTGAAAAAACCTCCTGGATAGATGATAAGTGGCCTCCCCGTAACAAGAAGTTCCGAATGAAGGGCCCCGTCTACGAGAGGCCCAGGACGATAGAGAACAAGGAAGAGGTCTCAATAGATCCCACTGTTAGGCAGCTCCTAGAGAAGGCAGAGGCTGAGGGCATAGAGACTGCGTGGCACCGGCTCCTAGCACAGCAGCCTCAGTGTGGCTTCGGCTTACTCGGTATTTGTTGCCGAAACTGCCTCATGGGACCCTGTAGGATAGATCCCTTCGGGTATGGTCCTCAAAGAGGTGTCTGCGGAGCAACAGCAGACACGATAGTTGCTAGGAACTTTATTAGGATGATAGCTGGTGGTGCAGCAGCACACATCGACCATGGGAGAGAGATAGCCCTAGTACTCTACGAGGTAGCGACCGGGAAGAACAAGTACTACAAGATAGCCGACGAGAAGAAACTCATCGCTATAGCGCAGCGCCTCGGGGTACCGACGGAAGGACGAGACATTATGGAGATAGCCAAGGACGTGGCGGAGATAGCTCTACGCGACTTTGGTAAACAGGATAGCGAGCTCCCAGCCTTCGTCAAGGCCTATGCTACTAAGCGTAGACTAGAGCTATGGAAGAAGCTAGGCGTGCTCCCAAGAGCATATGATAGGGAAGTAACGGAGGTAATGCACCGCACCCACATGGGTGTTGACGCTGACCCGTTGAACATCCTGCTCGGCGGCATAAAGCTAGCCATCGCCGACGGCTGGGGCGGCAGCATGGTTGCCACGGAGTTCAGCGACGTCCTCTTCGGTACACCAAAGCCGCTAAAGTCTGTCGTGAACCTCGGCGTGCTCAAAGAGGACTACGTTAACATAATCGTGCACGGCCACATACCACTACTATCAGCCAAGGTCGTTGAGGCCGCTAGGGACCCGGAGCTAGTCAAGCTAGCCCAGGACCTGGGAGCCAAGGGGATAAACGTAGTAGGTATGTGCTGTACTGGTATCGAGGTATTGCAGAGACTAGGAGTACCGATGGCAGGTAACATGCTTCAGCAAGAACTAGCCATAGTGACCGGGGCTGTAGAGGCAACCGTTGTTGATGTGCAGTGCATAATGCCCTCGCTGGCTAATGTTGCTCGCTGCTACCACACCAAGCTCATAACGACTATCCCGATAGCGAAGATACCCGGCTCGGTCTACGTTGAGTTCACCCCCGAGAAGGCAGACGAGGTAGCAAGAGAGATAGTGAAAATGGCTGTAGAGAACTTCCCTAACCGCGCAAAAGAGAGAGTAATGATACCCAAGGAGAGAATAGAGCTATGGGCAGGGTTCAGCGTTGAGGCGCTACTAGAGCACCTAGGCGGGACACTTGACCCGTTCCTAGAGGCCGTGAAGCGGGGCGACATCCGGGGAGTCGTGGGAATCGTTGGCTGCAACAACCCGAAGGTGAAGCACGACTATAGCCACGTAACAATAACCAAGGAGCTCATCAAGAACGACGTACTGGTAGTCGGTACTGGTTGCTGGGCAACAGCGGCTGGTAAGGCAGGGCTACTAATCCCCGAGAAAGCAGTAGAAATGGCTGGGCCCGGGCTAAAGAGGGTCTACGAGGAGCTCAAACTACCACCAGTAATCCACATGGGTAGCTGTGTCGATAATAGCCGCATCCTAGTACTCCTAGGAGCAGTGGCTGACGCGCTAGGTGTTGACATCAACCAGTTACCCGTAGTGGGCAGCGCCCCGGAGGCCTATAGCGAGAAGGCTGTAAGCATAGGCACATACTTCCTAGCAGCAGGAGTCGATGTACACCTAGGCGTTATCCCACCAGTGTATGGAAGCGACTTAGTAACAGACATACTGACAAAGGAGGCCGAGAAATTCGGGCTTGGGAGACTAATAGTAGAGACAGATCCACACGCTGCCGCCAAGATAATGCTAGACATAATTGACGAGAAGAGAAAGAAGCTAGGAATCTAATGAGCCTAGAGAGCCTCCTAGGGGCTGAGAAGGGTTGAGTCTCTCCCCACCCGCTCTTTTTCTCTCATCCTTTCTCGTGGGTGTTCTCCTGGGCCTAGTCTTCCTCGCAGTATCTAGGCTCGCGACTCCTCCTCGCAGGCTAGGCAATAAGACTACCGCATACGAGTCTGGAGTAAAGCCTCTACCCTCACGCTTACGCTACTTCGCAATGCACTACTTTCCCTACATAGTATTGTACGTCGCATTCGATCTCTTCACAGCCTATATCGTCTCAACCCTCTACTATGGCTATAACTACTCCGTGCTCGTGGCGCTCCTCCTGTTCTCCTCTATAATCTTCCTCGGCCTCGTAGCCGCGCTAGCTGCGAGGCTAGTAGACTAGGAGCCGGGGTGAAAAGAGGTGAAGAACCAGCAACGGTACCTACTACCAATACCAGTAAGGAAGCTAAGGAAGCCAGAGGACGAGGAGGCAGCCCGGCCTAGGGCTAACAAGGCGGTTAAGTGGGCTCTTAGCCGCAGCCTATGGGTACTCGTCTTCGGTACTGGTTGCTGCGCCTTAGAAATAATGGAGGCCTTCACGACGCGCTTCGACCTAGAACGCTTCGGGGCAATGATGGCGGAGTCTCCTAGGAAGGCTGATGTCCTAGTAATAACTGGGCTGATTAACGCGAGGGTGGCTGAGGTTATAAGGAGGATCTATGAGCAGATGCCGGAGCCCAAGTACGTCATAGCTGTTGGTGCCTGCTCCATGGGTGGCGGGCCCTATCACGACTCTTATAGCAGTGTTAAGAGAGCCGATGAGATAGTCCCGGTCGATATCTATGTCCCTGGTTGCCCTGTCCGAGCAGAGGCCGTTGTCGAGGCGATTAGGCTTCTTCAGCGGAAAATCTATGGTAGGGAGGTGAAGTAGCTCCTTGAGCGAGGCAGCTCGGCTACTGGAGAGAGCTGTTATTGAGAGAGGATATGAGGCGGGTGGTATTCCTATTCTACGTGTTAGGCCGGAGTACTATCACGATGTTATCGGTCTCTTCGCGGGCATGGAGTACATGTTTATCTCGCTCTCAGCTATTCATTGGAGAGACTTATTCGAGGTCATGGTTCTCCTATACAGCTTGGAACAAGGCCCAGTCATTATATCAACCTTTATCCGCGAGAACGAAGAGATAGACAGCATCGTCGACGTCTTCCCGGGAGCCTATCTCTACGAGGCAGAGGCCTACGAGATGTTCGGCATAGTGTTCCGCGGGAACCCGGGGCTCCGGAAGCACTTCACGCCGCCAGAGGTTGAGACACCGCTGCGCAAGGAGTACGAGCTACAAGAGACACCTATCGGGGGGTGGAGGCACTGAGCACTACAAGCTTCTCTGCGACAAGGCATGCGCCGCCTACAACGTTCATCTACGACGAGGACAGCGGCATCTATCTCAGCATGGGGCCCCAGCACCCAGCCATGCATGGTCCATGGGGGTTCCGCGTAAAGCTCCAGGGCGAGGTCATCGTCGAGGCTGAGCCAATCACTGGCTATATTCACCGCGGGCTCGAGAAGCTCTTCGAGAAGAGGAACCCCCAGCAGGGCCTCATACTAGCGGAGCGCGTATGCTTCATGGATAACGTTAACTGGCAACTAGCTTACGTCATTAGCGTTGAGAATCTCCTCGGCGTACGTGACCTCGTACCACGTAGGGCTGAGTGGCTTAGAGCTATAGCAGCGGAGCTGAACAGGATAGCCAGTCATTTCCTCTTCCTAGCTACCTATGGCCATGACCTGGGCTTAATGCTTGCCCCTGTATTTGCCTTTAGGGAGAGGGATCTCGTCATAAATCTCTTGGACGCGTTGACGGGGCACCGGATAACATATAACTATTTGAGAATTGGGGGAGTCGCGCGCGATGCGAAGCCCTCGTGGATAAACAACGCTAAGAGAAATTTGAAAGAGCTTAGGAAGAGAATGAACAGGTACTATGACCTATACTTGTCGAGTGAGATATTCGCTGAGAGGACCCGTGGGAAGGGAGTCCTAGCAGCAGAGGAGCTAATAAGGCATGGAGTAACTGGCCCTGTTCTACGTGCTAGCAGGGTCCCCCTAGACCTACGGGCCACTAGTCCCTACCTTGAGCCCTACGAGGCCGTGGGAGTAAACATTGCCCTCGGGAGGAACGGGGATAACTATGACCGAGTACTTGTCCGCATAAAGGAGATAGAGGAATCAATAAGGATTGCTGAGGAGCTTCTCGAGACCCTTCCCTACGGCAAGATCCTTGGCATAGATCAGCCAGTGATTAGTCTGCGCCGCGGCTACTCCTACTCCGTTGTTGAGGGTTCTCGGGGCTGGTTTCAGTTCCTAGTAGTCTCTACTGGCGGGTTTAGCAAGAAGGGCTCCATGCCCTACCGGGTCAAGATAAGCAACCCTTGTATCCAAATGATTTACCTCATCGCCGAGAAGCTTAGGGGAATGATGCTCTCCGATGCAATAGCGTTCATAAACTCTATGGACCTCTGCATAGGAGGCGCTGAGAGATGAACGTAGTGGAGTATCTAAGGGTACCACAGATCAGCCTTGCCTTATCTATAGGCTTCATATACCTCTGCGTCTATACTATGAGGAAGCTCATGGCCCGTGTCACGTGGAGGATAGGGCCAAAGTACGTGGGGCCTGCTGGCTTCTTCCAAGTATTCGCCGATATACTCAAGCTCATGGTTAAGGAGGATGTTTTGCCAGATGTGGAGCCGCGCTATATGCGGATAATATATGGCTCTGCTCCCTTCCTCCTACTCGGCCTAAGCCTGGCCCTGGTTAGCGCGACGCCTATCCCCTACCTCGTTGCCCATATAGAGCCGCTGCGTAACTCGCTGATATGGCTGCTACTGATACTCTCCTTGGATATAGTTGTGTTAATAGTATCGACTTGGTATGTTTCCAGCAAGTACGTGTTCATAGGCTCGTATAGAGCCCTGGCCCAGATGCTTAGCTATGATGCTGTGCTGGCTATGAGCGTGTTGGCTCCCGCGATAGCGTCACGTAGCGCCGATATAGCGGTGGTCTCGAAGGGGCTACATGGCCTATGGTATGTAGTCTCGCTCCCGCTCGGCTTCGTTACCGGGCTCGTAGGCGTGCTCGCTGAGATAGAAGCTGTTCCCTTCGATGTCCCGGAGGCACCGACTGAGGTAGTTGGTGGCTGGGAGCTCGAGTACACGGGGCCCCGGTTCCTCTCGCTCTTCCTAGCCAAGAGAATGGAGGCCTTTGCGCTATTCGTGCTACTAGCGAGCCTCTACCTCGGCGGCGATGCTGGGTATCCTCCGCTGCCCCGCGGTACATGGCTCTTCATAAAAGCCTTCCTAGTAGCTGTGCTGGTCATGTTCATTGTCGCCTCTTATCCAAGGTATAGCCTCCGAGGAGTCTTGTCCAGGGGATGGAGGGTCTGGGTCCCCTTGGCTTACGCTAACCTAGTCCTCGCCATGATATACTCTGCTCTATGGTGATGAATATGCTTAAGCCGCTGAGAAGGATGCTAAGGGACGCACTAGGCCCCACCGAGACTCTACGATACCCGGAGGAAGAGCTCCCCAAAGAGCACGTTGAGAGCATAAGGGGTTTCGTTTACCTAGCCAACCCCGAGAGCTGTATTAGTTGCGGCGCATGCAGAGACATCTGCCCTAACAGGGTTATCGAGCTAAGAGAGTACACGATTAATGGCTCAAGGAGAGCAGTACCAGTATTCCACGCGAATATGTGCATGGCTTGTGGACTATGCATCGAGGTATGCCCGACCAGTGCGCTGGATTTCTCCTCCGTTGTTGCCCTCGTCTCCGATAACCCAGACATAGTGATTCTCCCTGAGTACTCAGCTCTCTTATCTGAGAAGAAGAGGCGAGGCGAAACAAGGTGGCGGTATCAGAGACAGTAGCCGCGATACTAGCTGGCCTAGCCGTTACCGGGGCACTAGGGGTACTGGTTACCAGGGAGGTTGCTAAGTCGGTCCTACTCCTAGTGCTCGTCCTCACTAGTATAAGTGCTCTCCTCTACGAGGCCTGGGGCTTAGGGCTCGCAGCCGCTTACTTCATGTTATCCGTTGGAGGGCTCTCGATACTGGTCTTGTTAGCTGCTAGCATCGTTGAGCCAGCAGAGGAGCCGAAGGCGTCGCTATCAGAGTACCTTGGCGCGGCTATACCCTCCCTAGTACTTGGCTGGCTCGTATACGCCTCCGTGTCCGACAAGAGCGGCTTCTCTAGCCCTGTTTTCTTCGATACGAGGGAGAGCGTCGTAGCCGGCCTCGTTATACTCGTGTCCCTAATTGCTAGCCTCTACTTGCTCCGAGAGGTGAGAAAAGAGTGATCACACTTCACGCAGTGTATGCTGCTACAGCTAGCGCAATAATAGCTATGGCGCTTTACGGCATACTCACCGTGAAGCACCTGGTTAAGCTAGTGGTGTACTTCCTCTTATTGACAGGAGGCTTCATGCTATACGCCACGACGATTAATGGGTCGACGAAGCTCCCCTACCTAGTCATGGTCTTGTCGGCTATCGAGGAGATAATTGGGCTCGTACTAGTCATCTCCTATCATAAGCGTCACCGAACCGGGCTAATCATTTTAGCGAAGAAGGGGTGAGCAAGTAGCCTTGACTAGCCAGGCACTACTCGTGGCCCTAGTGGGCCCCGTTATCCTGCTACTATCAATACCTGTACAAATGCTCGCGAAAAGAGAGAGGACAGCATGGCTCATAGCCCTAGCTGCATCGCTAGTAGCGCTAATATCCTCGTCGTACGCGTTCTACCTGCGCCCACACATTGCTGGCAATGTACTAGAGTTCATATCTATTGGTGGGAGAAGAATATACTATTCCTTCGTGCTAGACAGAGTATCGATCACTATGAGCGAGCTCACATCAATAATAACATTCATAGTTATATTGTTCTCCCATGACT
>JALVKZ010000229.1 GCA_027033675.1 Pyrodictiaceae archaeon
CGCATCGGCAGGGGGAGAGTACGCGTAGTGGATATTACTCACGATGTGCCTGCTTTCAGCGTTGTAGCTGGGGCCTACGTGCTCTATACGAGCTACAGGTTCTTTCCACAAGGCACTGTTTTCCTCGTCGTCGTGGACCCCGGGGTGGGTACTGAGCGTAAACCAGTAGCTATTGCTACTAGGAACTATTACTTCGTTGGCCCGGATAACGGTGTGCTCTACCCAGCAGCTAGCAGCGACGGCATAGAAAGGGTACACGTAATTGATAACGAGGCGGTATTCCTCAAGCCTGTCTCGAGGAGCTTCCATGGAAGAGACGTGTTTGCGCCCGCAGCGACACTCCTAGCACTAGGCACGCCAATAACCTCGCTGGGCAGCGAGATGCCCAGGGACGAGCTAGTAAAGCTGAGCCTCAGAAAACCTTGTAGAAGCGAGGAGGTTGAGGCAGAGGCTGTCTACATAGATCACTTCGGCAACGTTGCACTGGGCCTGGAGGAGGAGTGCATAGAGAGGCTATGCAGCAAGGGAGACAACAGGATAGAAGTCGTCACAGTCACTGGCAGGTTCGAGGCTAAGTGCCTACCTGTGTTTAGTGCTGCTTCGCCGGGAGAGCTAGTATTCTACACTAATAGCCTAGGGTTCCCCGAGCTAGCAATAAACCTTGGCAGCGCAGCCGAGGAGCTGGGAGTAGGGATAGGCGATAAGCTAGTCATAAGGCCGAAGACGAGATAAGTAGTACTGCTTCTACTCAGCACGGTGCACTACACCTGTAGCTCTGTCCTGTTACATTTTCTGAGCACTTCTCGTGGCTCTCCATCACATACAACCCTTCCATTCTCCAACACGTATACATAGTCAACATGGCTTAGTGTTGCTGAGCGATGCGTTACAATCACCACTGCTCCCAGCCTATCACTTGCCACCTCGTTGCGCAGCCCTGCTAATATACGTGCCTCTGTCTGCTCATCCACAGCGTTCAATGCCTCATCTAAGAGCAGTACCTCTGGGCTATGGGCTAGGGCCCGGGCTAGTACCAGTCTCTGTTTCTGCCCATCACTTAGCTTCGAGGGATCCACAGCCTCGTCTAGGCTCGCGACGAAGTCTACACCTGCTAGTCTTAGTGCACGCCAAACCTCATCGTCTGGTAAGGACTCGCCGAGAGCTATATTGTCTCTAATACTTGCTCTGAGCACGAGGGGCTGCTGGGGCAAGTAGACTATTTTCTCGCGGAGAGAGGAAACACTATAGGCACGATAATCGTGATCATTTATTCTTATCTCTCCCTTACTGGGCTCGTAGAACCTGATAAGAGTTAGGAGGAGCGTCGTCTTCCCAGCCCCCGTGGACCCCATAACCGCGTATATGCGGCCTCTCTTCACGGTCAGCGATGCCCCATTGAGCAGTACGTGGCCATCCACCTCTACTACTACGTCACGAGCCTCGATGCTGTCCACACGTCTCAGTCTCTCACCAGTGTCACGCTCGGGTTCTAGCCTTAGTATCTCCTCAACCCTCTTCACGTAGGGATAGAGTTCGCCAAGGGCTGCGAAGGAGTACGATATGTTCGCTATTGGCTCGAATACGTTGTAGACAGCATTCGTGAACGCTATTACACTACCAATAGTTGTCTCGCCTCTCGCTACTAGGAAGCCACCGATTATCAGCACTATGAGCCTCACTATATCGTATAGGCTATTAAAGCTTTGGTTAAAGAATACGTCGTAGAAGAACACGCTACGGAGCCTAGACCCCCACGAGCTAATATTTCTCTCCGAGACCGCGCTGAGGTAGCTACGCATACGAGGCAAAGCTTTCACGTGGAGAATGCCCTCAACAAACTCCCGGAAAACCATCGACAGCCTCGAGAAGGCCTGTCTCTCCCTCTCGGAGACAATTGCCAGCTTCCCACTACTAACCCTGAACACGACATAATAGATTGGCACAATTATCAAAGTGACTGCGAAGAGAACGGGGCTGAGAACATAGAGGAGCACCGAGCCAATGACTATCCTAGCTACCTGGACTCCGAGGGAAGCGAGAAAGCCTCCCAGCTCCGATACACGGCTAAGATCAGACATGAAGCGGCCAACAATATCACCTCTCTCGGGGAGCTTGCTCGGCCGGGCCCAGGCAAGGCTCCTAATAAACTCGGTGGCCAAGCCCTCGAGAGCTGCTAAGCCAGTAAGCCTTAACAAGTACTCTCCAAGAATATTCAAGCCATACTTCAAGGCCCATAGCCCGAGCAAAATAAGGGCGTAGCGAAGGATTCCGTGGAACCAAGCAGCCTTAGTAGCCTGGAGGAGAGACACGAGGTAATCTATGAAGCCCTTCATAACAAGCGTGTAGTAGAAGAAGGCCAGGAGCAAAACAATCCAAACAACAAGCGCCACTAGGCTAACGAGTAACGAGTACCTCCGCGTAACCCGGTACGCGAAGCCCAGTACATACCGGACACGACGCTCTCCATCAGCCTCCATGCAAACACACCCTTAAGAGGCCCCATAGCCAGCCATGAACATGGGCATCTAAAGCAGACACCTTGCCGCTGGATCCCTATTTATAGAGAGAGCTAATATAGCTATATCCACGTACATAGGGGTTCTCCATAGAACTAAGTAGACAAAGTGCTAAAATGCTAGAATGAGGCATTTCCTCCACGAGCAACGAGCTGCAACGGGGGCTAGGGACATTGAGTAGTACTCCTCGAGAAAAGCTAGCCGAGCTAGCCAAGTCACTCGGGGCTAGAGGGTTCCGCGTCGATATCAAGGAGGAGAGCATCTATGTTGAAACAGATAGGAATGATGTTGCCTTAGTGGACCTGCCCCGTGAGTTCATAGAGGAGGTTCTCCGAGCAGGGTTCAAGGAACTTGTACTAGTCGCTGGCAAGACCTATTACTACTTCCACAGGAATGACCTAGAGAAAGTACTACAGCATAACGTTTCGTAGAACAGGGATTCTGAAGAGACAACAAATGACACTGGCTAGTAGTAAAGCCAATATG
>JALVKZ010000230.1 GCA_027033675.1 Pyrodictiaceae archaeon
CTCTATACTACATGGCGGTCCACGGATCCCGCCGTAGCTCAGCGGCAGAGCGCCCGGCTGTAGGTGGGGCTCCAGGCCCCCCGCGCGCCCAACTCCCCGCACACGGGGTGGATGAGGGCGCGTCGGCTAAGGGCCTACGGGGGCCTGGGGGAGCAGATACCGGGTGGTCCGGGGTTCGAATCCCCGCGGCGGGACCACCCAACCCGGCTCCCCCACCGTGTGTGGCCTATCCCGGCCTTTGCTCTCTTAGCTGAGAAGAAGAGGATCCGAAGCGGTTCCTGTTTAGGAAAAATACGAAAGCAGGAAGTTTGGTATCGATATATTAATTGATCTGTATCGTGTCTGGGTTAGTTTGGTTATTCTTGGTGTTAGTGCTCAAAGGTATATTCTTTATCATTTTCCGCTATGATTACTTCCTCAACTAGCTCCTTTTCCTTGACTACCTCTGCAAATGTACCAGCTACATCGGGCTCACTGTGGACTATCATTAGCTTTGAGGGTTTAAGCTTCTTAACTATCTCTAATAGGCTTCTCTGATCACCGTGGCTGCTAAAGTCTAGCCACTCAACTCTTGCCTTAACGGGCTCCTCGGTGTCCGGCATCAGTCCTTCCTCTAGTATTCTCCTCCCCGGTGACCCAGGGGCTTGAAAGCTTACCATCACTACAGCGTTGCGGGGATTTCTGCCGATTCTCTTGAGGTAGTAGAGGCTTGGCCCTCCTTTTAGCATACCAGCTGATGCAATAATTACTGAGGGCTTCTTCCAGGCCTTGTTTCGGTCTCTCCAACCTCTTACTATGTTGAAGTTCTCGTAAGCCTTCCTCAATAAGTGTGGATTATTTATGTACTCGCTATTTTCGAGAAATATCTCGGTTATTTGCCTAATCATACCATCAACGTATACTGGTACCCCGGGATCATGCTCCGCTAGTATCATCATCATTTCCTGTCCCCTAGCAATACTGAAGGCTGGTATAAGTACTGTGCCCTTCTTATCGATGGTCTCCTCTATAATGGATAACAACCTCTTCTCAGCGTTCTCTCGTGGAGGATGATGAGATGCACCGTAAGTTGCCTCTGTTATTAATAAGTCAACCTTGCCTACTAAGTCGATATGAGCAGGCTTCATCAGTTTTGTCTCGATGGTGTTAATGTCTCCCGTGAACGCTATCCTAGCGCCGTCTATATTTAGCACGGTAAGTACGCTTCCTGGTATATGCCCCGCGGAATAGAACTCGGCTTCAATACTATCGCTCACTAATATCTTCTGGCCATATCTAACTATCTCTGTGTTCTCGAGGAATGCTTTTACCTCGCGGTGCTCGTAGGGTGAGTAGTACCCGTTTAGCTTGAGGAAGTCCTCGAGCATTAGCTTCGTCATCTGTTTTGTAGGTCTTGTTGCATAGACTTTGGGCGATCCTGAGATGAAGTAAAGCGGCGCTGTCCCTATATGGTCTAGGTGGGCGTGGCTGATTAGTATCGAGTCAACGTATTTTGGCGGATATGTTGCTGCAAAGACGGGTCTATCCTCCTCGTCGAAGTTTATGCCAGCATCTAGCAACACGCCATTCTTTTCCTCGTATCTTCTAACGAGTATAGATGCACGGCCAACCTCTCCTCCACTACCAAGAACTCTAACCACATATTTACTCATAACATATACTCACCCCTTAAGCTAATACTCTTTACACGCTTTGCTAAATGGTGGGCAAACCCTTGTCAAGAGAAGTGACGCAAACTAACTATTATATACTCTAATGAAACCCCTAACCAGTTATGGAGAGGTGAAGCGACAAGGTGTTCCGATTCGATCCAAAGGAGCTAAGAAAACAACTAAGACGCCTCGGCTTAAGGGATGTGAAAATAGAACCAGTTAGCGCCGAGGAAGTAATCATACGAACCGAGGAGGGCAAGGAACTCGCAATACCGTCGCCCCAAGTACTCCTCATGAGAATGAAAGGTGGAGCAGTTATGCTACAAGTAATGGGCCAGAGCATTGAAGAAAGAGAAGTAGCACGGGAAGAGGCTCCTCAGATAAGCGAGGAGGACATAAAGTTCGTTGCAGAGCAGACAGGTGTAAGTATAGATGAAGCAAGACAAGCATTAGAGGAGGCAGGAGGAGACATAGCAGCAGCAATTATGCTTATTGAGGAGCGGAAGCGAGCCCTCGAAGGCTCTTAACTATAGCATCCACGTTCTCAGCAACACTTATCACTACGGGAATGTTCTCAGCCTCAGCTATCCATGCAGCAAGATAGTCAAGTCTACGAGTCCCATGAAGAACTATCATAGCCGGCTTCACGGTGGAGACGCGCAGAGCTATCATAGGGCTTCGCCCAGTAGTAACCTTCGTAAACACTACAACCCTCTGTGCCGTGGCACCAAGCAGGTAGAAGAACTCGTTACCAGTAAGACTAAGGACAGCCTTAAGGCTATCAACAACAGTATACCCATACACCTTCAAGTCCTCGATGAAAGAATTAACCGGTACACCTTTCACAACCTCAACTATTTTATCGACGGGTATACCATGCTCGAACTCGGCCATATCAATAACAGCACTCAAATAATGTATCTGGAATGCACGAGCAAGCTTAGAGACGGTAGCCCAGCCCCTCTCAGCATCAATCTCCAACAATGCCTCGACAAAACGACGGACAAAACTAGAACCAGGTACCCTCCTACCCTTCTCATAATCACTGACAACACTTGGGCTAACACCCATATGATGAGCAACCTCTAGTTGACTAGCCCCGAATATCTCACGCCACTTCCTCATAGTACTGCCGGGACGACTACTCATTACAATCTCGCCGGCAATACGCTGAGAAACCTGCTCTATGACAACACGTGGAGGCCAAATAAGCCCGGTCAAAATGCAGCACCCGCTCCCGAGAAAAGACTTAAACCACCCTAGAGAACTATAACACCAACTAATCATGGATGCCGGGGTCGCCTAGCCTGGTAGGGCGCCGGCCTGCTAAGCCGGTGGGGGTTACCC
>JALVKZ010000231.1 GCA_027033675.1 Pyrodictiaceae archaeon
CCGGAGCCCTACCCTTAGAGGCAACGAGGTGGTTTCGTGAACAAAAGGTATGACGTCATTATCGCTGGACTAGGCCCTGCAGGAACAGTAGCGCTCTGGCATCTCGCACACATGGGGTTCCACGTAGCGGCATTCGATTGGAGAACAAGTGACACGCTCTGGGGCAAGCCCTGTGGCGATGCACTTGGTGCACATCATCCACGTGAAGCGGGGCTACCTGATCCACCTAGCTCAACTATAAAGAATGCTGTCAAAGCTATAGATATATATGCTCCTGGCGAAAAGGTGAGGTACCGCGTATATGGCGATGGCTATATTATTGATAGGAATAGGTTCGGTAAGTGGCTACTAAGCGATACAATCAACAGAGACAACGTTGACGTATTCTTGGGCGCCAAGGTGCTAGAGCCCATAATAAAGAATAACAGTGTTAAGGGGATAAGAGTCCGTATAGGTGACCGCGTAGAGGAGATCTACGCGAATGTTATCATAGAGGCCACAGGGTTCTCGAGAGCGATTCGGAGTAAGCTACCTCATGACTGGCCAATATATGAGCCTATAGACCCAAAGGACACGAACATAGCCTATAGAGAAATTATAGAGTATGAAAACTACGAAATAGAGGAACCAGAGGTAATAAGAATATATCTTGACCAAGAGATAGCCCCTGGAGGATACTGGTGGTACTTCCCCGAGTCAAAGCATGGAGTAAATGTTGGCCTCGGTGTACAGGGCGGCATGGGATATCCCAACCCGATGCAAATATATAGAGAAAAGCTAACCAAACATCCACTTTTATCAAAGAACTATAAAGTAGTAACGGCTGCTGGCGCACCATTACCTACACGAAGGCCCTCAAACACCCTTGTTGGCCCCGGCGTTCTCGTCATAGGTGATGCAGGCTATACAGTAAACCCTGTACATGGTGGAGGCATGGGATATGGTTTTAGAGCGGCCTACTACGCTGCCAAGGCGATAGAGGAAGCCCATAATAGAGGAGACTTTAGCGAGAAAGGACTATGGAGCCTAAACATCAACTACATGAGGGGGCTCGGCGCAAAGCAAGCAGCACTTGACGTATTCCGCCGGTTCCTTCAAAGGTTATCAAACGATGAAATAAGATATGGTATGGAGAAGAAACTTATCCCCGAGCAAGACGTACTATACACTAGCTCGGCCGGCGAAATAAAGATAAGTACATTGGAGAAAGCTAAGATAGTCCTACGAGGTCTTGGGAGACCAAGTCTCTTGGCTAAGCTCAAAATAGTTGCTGATTATATGAAGAAGGCGAAGCAAGCCTACCTAGAGTATCCCGAAGAGCCGGAGAAACTACCGCAATGGATAACTAGCATCGAGAGAGTATTCTCAGAGTTCGAGGCAAAGCTTGCAGAGAAAGGGTAGTACAATGGCGCTCCAATGGACACCTACATGGGAGGAAGTGGTAATCGAAAGCCATGGTGTAAGGCTAAGAGTGAAAAGAGACAAAGAGACTAAGTTGCTAGCATGCCCTATCTGCGGCGAAGGTGATAATGCAATATACTTTTTCAGCGTTGAGGACCTAATAAGACATATACTCTCACACACAAAGAGAATTGAAAGACATCAAGTCTTTGTACCAACAAAGCCCATTGAAGAAGAAGGCGAAGAGGAATATGAGGAGGAATGATTTTTTCTTACTAGACGTGTACTCTGCGCCAACGATAGACATTATCAATGATCATTTAAGAGTGAAAGGAGGACCCGCTTACTACGCCTCCCTAGCACTCTACATGGTGGGGGCCAAGTACAAGGTATACCTAAGCATTCCTGCTAATACCGAATTAGTTTCAAAATATCTTGATCCTTTAAGTATGGATCCCATCCACATAGATGGCTATACTTTTCTATTCGATATAATCACTAGAAACGATAGACGCGAGTTAAGACTGCTTAATACTATTAAAAAATACCCCCTAATCACGTTAGGAGAATATGCGCTTATATCGCCTCTCCAACTCGAAATAAGCTCCTACGACTTGCTAAAGATAATTACGTCACATGTACTAAGTGTTATAGACTTGCAAGGGTTTACAAGAATTAGGCTTAGCGACGGGAAAATAATTAACAACGCTGTACTTGTTCCCATCGTCGCGAATATCCTCCGCGCAACTAATAATGTTATTATTAAGCTAAGCACAGAAGACATAGACTACGACTCATTAATAATTGATACTATTATTAATATTGCACATAAGTACTCAGTACCACTAATACTAACTATGGGGAAACATGGATCAATAATCATTAAAGATAGAGAGTGTACCCATATAGCTCCACTAATCGTGTCCAATAAGTCTATAGGAGCAGGCGATATGTTATCAACGCTCGTTCTCTACGGGATTCACAAAAGACTCACGATACAAGAAGCTGCAATTAGAGCTGTAGCAGCAACAGCATGTATACTACTTAGCCTAGAGGAGAACAAAGTCCTGTATAGCAGATGCAAAAAAGCTTTCACAGAAGGGTATAGTAGGGTCAAGAAGAAGTATTTTTTATGCAATAAGTGCTGCTTGAATTACTTCCCCGTCCCTCCTAGATAGGAGTGGGAGGGGTTTCTCCTGTTCCCTTATACCAAGCATAGATAAAGCTATTTGTATAATCTCTTCAACAGATGCGCTACGCCCGCGTATAACTTCCTTACCATTTATAACTAGTACTGGAATATCGGCATTAGCTATAGGGACGAGAGTAAAGACATCCCAATACACTATTCTTGGGGTAAAAACAGCCTCAACGCCATAGTTCTTATAGAGCTTATCTACAGCCTCACGTACATTATCTATAAGATCTTGTGTAGCTGGATCTAAGCCACCATATACAACTATCTCTAGATCAACTGGTATGTCTAGTTCAATTTCTGCACTTATACCAACGTTATGTGTTGATGCATTCATGGAATCCATTACAGCTGACACAGTGAGACCCCAGCGTAACTACTCCTCCAAAGAGGAAGTTTAAG
>JALVKZ010000232.1 GCA_027033675.1 Pyrodictiaceae archaeon
GAGTAGGGTGGGGGCGGGGAGTTGCCAGGCTAGGAGTAGCCCGGCCGCGCCCCCCAAGAGTATGAAGGGGAGTGTCACGAGTAAGAGTGCAATCGTGAGTCTCCCGGGAGGGACCCCCTCCTCGTAGAGTACTGCTAGGGGGTCCCTCCTCAGGCCCACGAGCACCCTCCCGAGATAATAGGTGAGGCTTAGTAGGAATAGATCGCTCGCCAGGCCGGAGGCGACCACGTAAGCGGAGGGTATACCGAGCCTCTCTATATAGTAGGACTGGAGCCTCTCCGGGTTTTCCAGGCGTATTGCTCCCTTGCTGATTAGGACTATTGCTTGTTGGAGTAGTAGCTTCTCGAAGCGCGAGGGCTCCCTGACGTGGAGGGCTCTGGCTAGCTGGACGGCGTCTACCCGGGTGGGGTTATAGATTATCCTTATCACGCTGTAGCCATGGGTGCCCCGGAGCGACTCTGCTATAGCGGGGCTGGTTATCACCTCATACTTGTAGGGTGGGGGTCCCTCAATGATGCCCTCCACCCGGTATATGGCTTGGCTCGTGGAGAAGAATGAGTCTATCAGGACTGTGTCGCCGGGTTTTAGGTGTAGTTGGGAGGCGAGGCCTCTTCCTACGAGTATGCCAGTGTAGTCTCCTTGGTTGGGGGCCCCTCCAGCCACTACCCGGAGGCCCAAATGCTTCATCGCTGTATCTGGTAGGCCCCTTACTACCACGAGGGTGTTGTTTAGGAGTGCCGGCGTGGTGGTCTCGCCCCACGCGTATACTACTCCCGTAATGTTTCCAAGGCTAGCAAGCATTCGGGCTGGTAACAGGCCGGTAACCGGGGTTGTAGCTGTGCCGCTGTAGACGCTTAGCATCGCCTCGCCGTGGGGGGCTGGTGGTTCCTCGCGTAGGAAGTCTAGGGTAGAGGCAAGGGTCCCTCCTACATAGGCGGAAGCCATAGAGTATAGGGCTGTGCTAACCGTCAATAGTACTAGTAGCCTCCACCCAATTATCCTAAGTGTTATGGATTCTATTCTTTGAAGCAACACTGACTCCGTAGAGAAACGATATCAGGCCAGCTAGTAGCGCTGGTACAAGTCCCTGGACTGCTAACGCTTCGAGAGTGAGGAATGCCCGGGGGACGTATAAGCCAGTGTAGGTTGCTGTTAGATCGTTTAGCACGTCGGTTACTATTTGGCCCCAGGCGTAGCCGGCGAATACTGCTATGGCAAAGTATCCCGATAGTGCAGCGAGGAGAGTGCCATGTCGGGCTCCCTCCTCGTATACGATGTCCTTCTCCTTCACTAGATCCATATATGCCTTGGCCGAGGCAATGAGACTCCCTAACCCTAAGACTAGGAGTGCTGCAAGCTCCCATTTCCATAGGATTCCTTGCACCTGTCTAGAGAACGCTCTTGTGTAGGCCTCGAAACCCTCTTTTCTTGTAGCGAGTTTCACTTGATTGCAGCCGGGTATGTCATTACTAGTGATTAGGCCAAGATCTAAAGGACTATGAGTGCTGTGTATACTCGAGATGTGTAGCATATAGATTCTATCCTCCACTCGTACAGTCACTATTTTACCCTTGCCTATGCCGGTTTCACGTGATAGTAGGATCCCTATACTCGCGTTTTCCAGTTTTCCAGGTACTCCCCGTAGCCTGTGTACTCCAGTGATTACTGTTAGCGTAGTCTCTATATTCTCGCCTCGCACGTTCATTGTTACTATGCACTGGCGTATGCAGTGGCCAGTGCAGTTCTGGGATACCAGTAGTTTTTCCCTGGGAGACACTAGTTTCTCTGCTAGTTTACTCGAGGACTCCATAATGCCTCCGGATTGGACGATTACTGTTGCAACCATGCTAACTACTGCTAGGCCTAGGGCTAGCGTTGTTATAGACTTCTTCCTCGCTATTACTCCGAGACTCCAGCCATTCAAGCGAGGTCTTCTTCCCCTAGTACTTCCTCAAGTATCTCCTCTACTTTGGCCCCGTCTAGCTTCGCGTACCTCTCCATGCTACCCACATCGTACCAGAAGCCGTCATGCACGTAGGCCAATACCTTGTATCTATTCTCTATCATCCAGGGTATGAGGTGGCTCATTATGTCGAAGCTCTTCCCAAGCGCCTCCTCAGCCTTGTCCAAAACTTGAGTCTGGAGGGCTAGTATTCCTATTGTAACTTTCAGGGGATACCAGGGCTTCTCAACGAGCTTAATAATTCTATTCCCGTCGCCTATCTCAGCGACACCAACGGGCAGCTGGTATTTTCCTGCTAAGACTAATGTTGCATCAGCCTTGCTGCTCCAATGCTTTTTAAATAATTCCCTCACATTTACATTAGCTATTATGTCGCCATACCATACTAGTATGGTTTCAGTGTTAAGGAGGCCTTTCTTGTAAGCGTTTAAAAGTGCCCCACCAGTATCATTGTATTCCTCGGTGTCCTCGCTGTAACTTATCCGGACACACCACCTCTCTCCTCTCCCGAAGTAATTCCGTATTTGCTGGCCTAGGTAGCCGATTAGGAACACGTAATCCCTAATCCCGTTCCTTGATAGCCAATATATTATGTGCTCGAGTATGGGCTTCTGTTTAGGCCCGACTGGTATCATTGGCTTAGCTATTATTTCCGTGTAGGGCCTGAACCTCGTGCCTTTTCCTCCAGCCATTATTACAGCCTTGACTTTACTCATGGTCAATAGAGACCCCTCAGGGGAGCGAAGTATAATTCTACGACTACCATGCTACGACCTAGGTAGAGTATGTAGTTGAGCTTCTCCCTGGCCCATTTTAGGAGCCGGGAGAAGCCCTGGAATATGAAGCCCGGGATTTTGGAGAGGGCCCTCTGTAATCCTAGCATTAATACTTTCCCCTTCATTGTATGTAGCTCTATCTTGGCTATGAGCCTGGCAAGTAGGCTCCTGATGGTTTCTCCGCGGAACTCGTCGATCTTAGTGTGTAGGGCTGCTTGTATGAGGGCCCTCTCCAT
>JALVKZ010000233.1 GCA_027033675.1 Pyrodictiaceae archaeon
GTAGAGCCTCCCTTGCTTACGTAAAGCCTCAGCTACGTCGAGGATCGATTCAGCCGCGAATTCCTCTTCGAGGCAGCGAGGACAGGGGAGCCCGCGGTGAAGCCTGTCATCGCCTGCGGGCCCTCCGCAGTTAGGACATGAGTAGAAGTAGACTCCTCGAGCTAGCTCGGTGCTCGCAGTCTTACTGGCTTGAGCCAAGGCCTATGCCAGTCCCCCGAGTCACGGGTATAGAGAAGCTAGTGCAGTGTTCCGGTTAAAGGATTAGGGCTAGCCAAGGCACCCCCTAGATAAGCTTTGATGAAGCACTATGTGATAACCAAGTTATAATTCTATAGATAACCCTTATACAGAGCTGTGATCTAACGGAGACATTCGGAGGATACGTGTAATGCATGCCCTACAGTGGTACCCGGGCTACATCGAGAAGTACCGAGAAGCAGAGCTAGCAAGAGAACTACTGAGAGCAGCACTAAGGAAGCTAGAAGAAGTGCTTGACAACGACGTAGTCATTGTCGGCGCTGGGCCTGCTGGCCTAACGCTCTCATGGCTCCTTGCAAGTAAGGGGCTCCGCGTAACAGTCGTGGAGCAAACACTCGGCCTAGGCGGAGGCATGCGTGGAGGCACCGCTCTCCTACCAGCCGGGCTAGTGGAGGAGGGAAGGGCCGCAGACCTGCTCAGAGAGGCTAATGTGAGGTTAGAGGAGACAAGGCTTCGTGGAATCTACGCTATTGACCCCGTGGAGGCTGCTACGAAGCTAGCAGCTAGAGCAATTAGTGCCGGCGCAAGATTCCTTGTAGGCGTCTATGTCGAGGACTTAATAATCCGGGAGCACGGTGGAAGAGGACGAGTAGATGGCGTAGTTGTTAATCTTCGCCCCGTGATTGAGGCAGGATGGCACGTCGACCCCTGGTTCATAGAGGCACGAGCAACTATTGATGCAACTGGGCACGATGCTTGGCTCGTGAAGCTCCTCGAGAAGAGGGTTCCCGGCTCCGTGAAGCCCAGAGGCATGAGCAGCCTTGATGTGTGGCGTGGCGAGAGACTTGTCGTTGAGAAGACGGGGGAGGTGTTTCCAGGACTCTACCTCGCTGGGATGAGTGTTGCTGAGACCCATAATTTGCCACGAATGGGGCCCGTTTTTGGCGGGATGATTGTCTCGGCTATTCGTCTCGCAGAGATCCTCGAGAAGAGACTCATGAATAGAGAGGCGGAGAGCCATGGCTAAGACCGTTGTCCTTGTTGCTCGGAGTGGCTCGGTCACCAATGAGGTGAGAGAGGTTGCCCGGATAGAAGGAGTAAGCCCAGAGAAGCTTAGGGACCGCATAGCATCTGGGAGAGTTGTCCTGCTCAGGAATACTAGGCGCTACAATGTCAGAGTAGCTGCTGTAGGCCAGGGACTTAGCACAAAGGTCAACGTAAACATAGGTACAAGTGGAACAGTGATAGACCTAGAGATGGAGAAGGAAAAAGCACGCATAGCTGTAAGATACGGCGCGGATACCGTCATGGATCTAAGTATTGGCGGGCCATTGGACGAGATAAGGAGAACGCTGATGAAGGAGGTGGAGCCTCTGCCTCTCGGCACGGTGCCTACTTACCAGGCCTGGATCGAGGGCGTTAAGAGATACAATGGTGTCTCAATGCCGAGTGACTGGTTCATAAAGATAGTTGAGGAGCATCTGCGCGACGGGGTAGACTTCATGACCATACATGCTGCGCTAAGCAAAGAACTTGTAGAAAAAGTTGTGAGAAGCAAGCGTGTAATGCCTATCATTAGTCGTGGAGGAGCGCTCCTAGCTGCATGGATGCTTGAGAACAAGGAGGAGAACCCATATAGACAGTACTGGGACTATTTGCTCGAGTTGTTTGCTGAGCACGACGCAGTTATCAGTATTGGTGACGCACTTCGCCCAGGCACGATAGCTGACCAGCACGACGAGTTCCAGGTAGCAGAGCTAGTAGAGGCCGCTAGGCTGGTGAAGAGTGCTCGCGAAAAAGGTGTCCAGGTAATAGTTGAGGGTCCTGGCCACATGACCCTAGACCAGGTGGTAGCAGACGTGCGGCTAATGAAGCGCTTGACTAATGGTGCACCATACTATGTCCTTGGCCCACTAGTAACGGATACTGCAATGGGGTATGACCACATAGCAGCAGCAATAGGTGGTGCACTAGCAGCCGCTGCTGGAGCAGACTTCCTATGCTACTTGACGCCTGCTGAGCACCTAAGCCTACCGAGCCCGGAGCAAGTAAAGGAGGGACTAATAGCAGCCAAGATAGCTGCGCATGCAGCTGACCTTGTAAAGCTAGGCCCACGTGCAGCTAAGAGAGACATAGAGTTAAGCCTACTAAGGGCAAAGCTACGATGGAGCGAGATGTTTAGATATGCACCCGACCCGGAGAAGGCTAAGAAAATATATGCTCAGTTCGGCGTAGGAACCGAGGCTTGTAACATGTGTGGCCAGTACTGTGCCTGTCTCATACTCTCTAAGTATACCAGTAAGAGGAAGGAGCCCGATGTAAAGGAGCTATTGGATCGCTTTACCTCGGAGAACATGGTAGAGATGTAATGGAGCAGCACTAGTAACAAAGCTTGTGCCATATTTATCTAAGATTTTATATGGTAGTTATCATCTCTACAATAGGCTAACCCCATAGCGATGCGCAAGCCTAGCTAAATCCTTATCGAAGGTCGCGAGAGCACAGCCCAGCCTCATAGCAATGTGTAGGACGAGTAAGTCCTCATAGTGCCTTGGATCGCGGAGAGCGAATAGTACATCATCCTTCATTACGGGTTCATACACGATTCCCGGCTCACTGAGTATGTAAGCTACCAGTGCCTGGGCACGGGCTGCTCCATAGCTCCTCCTAACGCTCCATACGAGTTCGTGAATAGTTATGGATGGGACTACTAGGGTCTCAGCGCGCTGGACTAATCTCTCAGCCTCTCTGTGACCAGGCTCCTCCTCTAACAGCAATGCTCTTAGGAAACTGGTATCGATAACTACCTTGGCCATGGATCTGGATCCCTTGATTATTTTCTCGAGAAGCGTAGGGGCGGCACGTCTTTTACGTGTAGGTCTAGCTGTGGGAATGGTATCTCTATGCCAGCCTTATCGAGTTCTTGTTTTAGAACCGTTTGTAGCTCTATCTTGGTACGAAACCAGACTTGTGGCGGAGCCCAACACCTCATAGTAAACACTATCGAGGAGTCGCCGTACTCTTGTACAAATACCTCGGGTGCTGGGTTTACTAGGCAGAAAGGGTGCTCGTCCATGATTCTCCTTAGCACGGATATAGCCTTCTCAATATCCGTGCCGTAGCTAAGTCCTATCCTTATCTCAACCCTACGAGCTCTTGTCCTATAGAAGTTGGTTATAACCGTTGAGAAGACCGTGGAGTTGGGGATACGCACTATGGTTCCATCCCATGTACGCACCTTGGTCGAGAAGACGTTTATGTCGGATACTATTCCCTCAACGCCCTCGAGTGCTACAGGATCTCCTATGCGTAGGGGTTGCTCTATGAGCAGGAATAGCCCACTTATGAGGTTAGATACTGCTTGTTGGGATGCAAAGCCTATTACTATGCCAGCTATGCCACCAGCCACTATGAGGCCGGAAAGGTTTACTCCGAGCGGCACTAGGGCTGCTACTATGCCCGTGAACACTATCGTATAAAACGTTATGTTTTCTAGAGGCTTGTATACGTACTCCGGTAGCTTCCCTCTTAGGCTTCTCCGCATAAGCCTTCTAACGAGTAGTGCGAATAGTATGCTAGCTACTAGGATCACAGCTGCAATAGCTATTGATGTTAGCTTAGCCTTCATATTCCTAATCATTGCTTCATCGATCTCCAACCTCCCATCACCCCATGGAGGCAGGTGTAATGAAGGCAGGTAAGGTCATCGCCATTCTGAGCTTTCTTATACGCCTCCATGCTTCACTAAGCTCGCTAAGAGGAGGCGTCTCAGTAAGCCTTGCAGTAACATGGTGTGGTTCGCGTTTCGCTATTAGCACAGGATAGTATATCCTGTGCTCCCTGTCCAAGTAAAATGTGATTAGTGCTGCGTTGAACCCTATGCCTGGTACAGGGCCCTTTACCCCACTAACATCTATGCGTATTATAGCGTCGTGCGATACCTCTAGCCTGTTGAGGGATAGGGCCGTCTTAGCGCGATAGTAGCGACAGATGGTTCCATCAATTATTCCTCCGACGAGAGTGTATTTTACCCGAAACGGTGTTACATAGCCGAGAGCAGTACCATCTATATGAATGACTAGTTCATAGGGGGCTAGAGCCCAAATACTCGTTGTCTTCTCAGCCACCACGAGAGGCTCATTAAAATCTAGGTATAGGCAACTAGTAATGATATCTGGGCGATGAATAGGCGCAACAGGGTCAATGTACACATAGTCGTGGTCAATTAAGCGAGCCCTGCTACAGCCATATGGGTCACAGTACTCTAACAAACCGTTATCGCTATAGCTTATATCTGCAAGCCCTACTCTTAGCGCTGACCCACGTCTTATCACTGCAAAATGTTCTCCCATGACTATAATCCCTACAGTAACGTCCTACTAACAGGCCATAGTAGCCCTAGTTATGGCTAGGCCCCATTGCTTAGCGTTCCTTACTTGATGTACTAGGGTTAAAGGCTTAGCGGCAATGCATTAAGTTTAAGGATCCCTTGTGTAACGAGAAGCCCGTGTCCCTCTACATTGCTCATAAAAATATTATGGTGTAGTATCTAGCTTGTAGAGGCTGAGAGCATGAGGAGCAATGCCTCTATGATCAACTTTACGTGATCAAGGAATGCTTTTATCCTTAACGATACCCAGTCATTAGCCTGGATGGAGCTAGTAAGCTTACTGGCCTCTGCAAACGCCTTAGCTAGATAAAGCTTAGCTGCAGATATGTTGCCGCTTGTAAGGCTCTCCCTGGCTTTAACCAAGAAGTTCCTTAGTTCATCTATTTTCGTGACCAAGGTTTTATTGCCCGCTATCTCTGCTAGCTTCTCAGCAGCCCCGGATAACCGAATAGCAGATGAAACGACTCTCTCGGTGCCCACTGATCCTAGGCTTTTCTGTGGAGATCCTAGGAGGAGTAGGAGCTTCTTTACCTCAGCCTCAGCGTTATTGACTAGCTTCAGCAGTGCACTAAGCCTAATACTTGTCGATGTCTTCGCCTTGCCTCCTTTGCTTGCTTGTTTTACCTTTTCCCCTTGCCCATGTATGGGCGTATTTTTCTTAGCGGCGGTTATTGTGCGTGTAGGTGTCGTAGTGTTACCGTGTATAATGATTATCGTAGTAATTGTAGAGGTCTTCGTGGAAGAAGTTGTAGTCGTTGCGCCCGTGGATGTACTGTTCTGTGGCTGTACTTCCTGTTGTAAGTGTATAAGTTGTTTTTTGAACTCTTCTAGCGCTGTTAAGGTGTCCTTTGCTGCTTTTACAACCTCTTCAACACTGCCCTTGCTAGCTCTGTATGCTTTAAGCGTTCTTATTAGCTCTGTTAAGTTGCCTAGTACCGCATTATATTCATCAGCTAGCTGGTCTGGTACCAGGAGCTTGGCTGCTCTTAGCTCTAGGCGTATTTTTTCGAGCTTAAGTATCTCCTCGTCTATGCCTCCGGGAAGAACTATTGGTATAGGCTTAGCGGTGATCTGCTTGACTATGTGTTTTAGGAACGATGGCATCATATGCCTAATAATTATTACTTTGATAATGTCGCTAGATACTGGCAGAGAGGGTATCTTTTGGGGCTTCGTAGTGTTCTGTGTTGCTTTTGCTAGGTTAGAATACTGGCTAATTATCTTCTTGAGCATATTTATCTCTTCTTCTATCATTTTTGCTGCTTCTTTCTTGCCCTCCTTTCTTAGCTTCTTAGCCTCCTTTGTAAGCTCAGTTATTTTCTCCTCTAAGCTGTTCACCATGCCCTTTATTGCTTGTAGTACTTTACATGAATGCATCTCCGATAGCGCTGACCTCACCTTGTTCATTAGTAGCGATGTTTCATTAGTAAGGCTTTGGAACTGTGCTTCTAGAGCTGCTAGTTCCTTGCTTGCTTTACCTGGGTCTATGTCTCCACTTAGTAGTGCTTTGCGGAGTGAGAGAGTTTTATCTAGTAAGGATTCTTCGAGACTTATATTGCCATGCAGGGATGCTAGTAGCTTGTTTAGCTCGGAGCCGTTGCACAGTTTTACGTAGAAGTTATGCCTCAGCATGTTCTCTAGCTGTTTCTGTGCAGCAGCTAGCGAGGCAAGCAACGCTCTTTCCTCTGCAATTAATCTGTTAACTCTGCTTACTAAGTGCTCAACAGTCTCATTTACCAATACTTTACCGTGATGGCTCCGATAGAGCTTAGCAGCCTCAGAGACCAATACACCTAATTCATTAAATACTTGTGATGCTAGGCGAGCAGCCTCATTGGTTCTTCCCTGCTTTAATAGCTCCGATATATACGTTATAGTATTGTTTATCTCTTCTAGTTTCTTCCATAGAGTAGAGTTATGTGGTACACCCCATTCGCGGAAGAGTGCCTCTACCTTCTTTATACTCGTGTTGAGTGCCTTTAGTAAGCCATAGTAATCCATGACGTTAACTGAGTTTGTTGATGTCTGCTTCATCTTCTGGCTACTAGCCCTAGCTATTTGTGTTACTTGGGTAATCGGCGAGATACTCACTAGTAGCATAATACTTATCACTAATAAGGATAAAACACGGAGGCCTCTCACTATACCATCACCCTATGCTCTTCTCCGATCCTAAGCTATTCTCTGTTTCTTTCTTTTTGTCCTGTTCGTGAAACGGTCCTCGGAACGGAGCGGAACAGTATATTGGAACAGAAGCTATCGGTTAAGAGACATAAACACAGAAAGCCCTCTGGGAGAGGAGACCGATGGGCGCTCTTCGACCCCCTGTGATTATAGCTGTTGGCGGGCTTGATCCCTCTGGGGGAGCGGGGCTAGCAGCGGATGTATTAGCCGCGAGTAGTCTTGGTGTCCATGTTGCCCCAGTAGCTGCTGTTATAACTGTTCAGGATACGAGGGGCTCCATGTATATTAGGCCTGTTGAGCCCTGGGTGCTTGGAGCCCAGATTCACCGCGTTATTAGTGACCTAGGTGCTAACGTAGTTAAGACAGGGGCTCTAGGCAATGCTTCCAACATCGCTATTGTTGCTGACTATGTAGAGGAGTACAGTGTTAAGCTCGTTGTAGACACTGTTTGGGAGACTGGCAGTGGCAACCCCCTTGTAGAGGACACTAGCGCCTATATAGGGGCTCTACGTAGCCGGCTCATCCCATTAGCTGATGTCGTTACTCTTAACGCGTATGAGGCATCACGGCTTACTGATAAACATGTGGCGTCATACAGTGATGCCGTTTCTGCAGCCCGCTTCGTCGTCGAAAGGCTTGGTGCTAGAACAGCCGTCGTAAAGGGTGGGCACCTAGAGACTAGGAGCACCACTGTACATGATGTGGTTTATGACTCTGAGATAGGGGAGCTAGCGCTAGCGCATCCTCGCTTAACTTCGTGTACTAAGGGGCTCCATGGGACTGGCTGTACCTTTGCCTCCGCGATTGCCGCTGGCCTAGCTCTCGGGTTATCAAGGATTGAGGCTATCAAGCTCGCTGAGGAGGTAGTATACGATGCTATTAGGTTTGCCAAGGACATCGGTTCTGGTAGGTGCCCTATCACCCCAGATGCGCATGTTAGGAGGAAGGCAGCCCTACTTAACGCACTAAGTAATGTCAGAAGAGCATTGGACCACCTACTAGATAACTCCGAGTTATTGGTTGACTTCGTGCCCGAGGTTGGCACAAATATCGCGGAGATCATCCCGGGCGCTGACAACATAAATGACGCTGCTGGTATCGCGGGACGTGTTGTAAGGGCGGGGAGGAGGCTTATAGCTGCTGGTTGTCCATGGCCTGGGGGTTCTAGCCACATGGCCCGCTTAGCTATAGCTGCTAGCAAGCTTGACTACTCTATACGTGCAGCTGGCAACCTCGTATATGACAAGCGCCTAGTCCGCGCTGCTAAGGCTCTAGGATTAAGCATTTATAGAGCAAGACGCGAGGAGGAGCCCTCACGCCTAGAGGGTACCACTATGCAGTGGCTGGTCCGAAGAGCCTATGAGGAGCTAGGAGAAGTACCGAGAATAATATATGATACTGGGGCACCCGGGAAAGAGGCCATGATAAGGATCCTGGGCTCTAGCGCCGTGGAGGTAGCTGGTCTTATGGTTCGGCTTGCTCTTATTGCCCAGAGGAAGTAGTCTTGTATGAGTCGTACACGTAGAGGAAAGTTGTGGCTACGCTTAACCGCTATATAGCGGGGTAAGCCCTAAATATCTCCAAGACAGGTCGCCCTCTAACGGTATAGCGAGAGAGCAGCATTATCCCTAGTACAGCGCTAGTGGTGAGGGCTCTTTTGGATACTGTGCTTATGGTTCACGGTCTTGTTAAGAGATATCCTGGTGGAGTTACCGCCCTCCACGGAATCTCCTTCAGTGTTAGGAAAGGAGAGGTCTTTGGCCTTGTAGGCCCGAACGGGGCCGGGAAGAGTACTACCTTTAAGATAATAGCTACT